>CAZMIS010000095.1:0-11370 GCA_964566325.1 uncultured Anaerolineales bacterium | reverse complement strand
TCGCCCAGCCGCACGGCCACCGCCGCCCGCGTCGCCCGCGCCCCGCCGCACACCACCAGCTCGACGCCCTCCAGCTCCGCCACGGCCACCAGCTCGTCGACCCACCGTAGCTTCGGCAGCCCCGCCATCTCCGGCGCAATCAGCAACACCCGCATACCACCCCCACGGATTGAAGATTGAAAATCACAGATTGAAAATTGCCCTCGCCGGCGCGCCAGGGTCGCGGCCGCCATCGCGCCCCGGGGGGCCGGTAATCTTCAATTTTCAATCTTCAATCTTCAATCAGGCTACCGCCGTAATCTGCCCATCCGCCACCGTCACCGTCCGCCCGTCCCCCGTGGCGAACGACCCGGACCAGCCCGCCGTCTTGCGCAGGTAGCGGCCGTCGCCCGTCCGCCGGTTGAGCGCATCCTCGTCCACGGTGGCATCCGCCACATTGATCACCCGGTTGAACAGCACGTCCACCGCCCCGGTCACCGAAGTCAGCGTCAGCGGGCCCTCAGAGGAGATGGACAGCCCCACCGGATGCAGCGCCGCGATGGACAGCCCCGTGAGGAACCCCAGATCCGCGTCCGCCCCGATCGCGAACACCGGGACCCCCTCCGCGTCCTCCCAGACCACGCCGCCGCCGTCGAACTTGCCCAGCAGCGCCTCCAGCGTGAGACCCGCCCCCTTCTGCAGGTACCGGCCGTCGCCGAACGAGCGGCTCACCGCGTCGCCGGCCGCCGTCGCATCCGCCACGTTGATCACCCGGTTGAACAGCACGTCCACCGCCCCGGTCACCGAAGTCAGCGTCAGCGGGCCCTCAGAGGAGATGGACAGCCCCACCGGATGCAGCGCCGCGATGGACAGCCCCGTGAGGAACCCCAGATCCGCGTCCGCCCCGATCGCGAACACCGGGACCCCCTCCGCGTCCTCCCAGACCACGCCGCCCCCGTCGAACTTGCCCAGCAGCGCCTCAAGCACCAGATCCCCGCGCACCCGCAGCAGCTCGCCCGTCCACTTCAGGAACTGCGCCGCGTCCCCGATGTTGAACCGGGGCACCCCGTCCGCATCCACGCCCAGCCACCAGCCCGCAGTCGCATCATCCGTGTACCGCTTCTTGCCCGCGCGCAGCACGCCGCCCGGCACGACCTCCAGGATGGTGTGAATCACCTGCCGCAGCCACCCCGCCGGCTCGCCCTCCGCCTTGCCCTTGCTCCACCCCTTCGGACCCAGTTTCCCCCAGCCCATCGCAACCCCTTCTCCGGTTGAAGGTTGTGCCAACTTCGGTTGGCGTGCCAGCTTCGCTGGCCCTAGGTTGAAAGTTGCAGGTTGCGGGTCAAACCTTCAACCTTCAACCTTCAACCCGTTCCGCAACCGTTCTCTTCCTTCTTCCATCTTCCGTCTTCCATCAGAGCCCAATGTCGCCCCACACCGGCTGCGGCACATCGACGATCGTCCCGCCGCCCAGCCACATCAGCCGATCCATGACGTCCTTGTAGCGCTCCCACGCCCGCCGCGCCTCCTGGCCCAGCTGCGACAGCACCACCGTCGACGCGTCCACCACCACCGCCTCGTCCGCCTGCAGCTCGTACTGCGCGGCGAACGCCACGTACGCCGTGAGCGCCTCGATGTGCTGCACCGGCACGGAGATCTCCGACGCATCGACCCCCACCGCCGGCGCCAGGTGCGGCCCCAGGTATTCCACCACCGCGGTCTCGCCCGTCACGCCGGCCTGCGCAAAGACGATCTGCGCGGCATCGTCCGACGTATCGCCGGCCGCCATGCCGCGCAGCGCATACACGTCGTCGCCCGAGATGAACGCCCCATCGTACTCGCTCACGAAGCGCAGCAGCCGCGGCGGGTCCTCGCCCGCGGGGCACTCGACCGACAGCACCGCCTGGATGCCGAACCCGCCCGGCAGCGCGTAGGCGTAGGTGTCGTCCGCCAGCTCGATCGTCGCGCGCCAGCGTCGCGGGAAGTGCGCGGAGTACAGGTGCACCGCCTGCGCGATCCATTGGTCCACCGTCGCGTTCGGCCACGCCGCCGTCGACGCCAGCGTCAGCCGCACCAGCGCCCGCAGTTCACCGAGATTCATCGCTCACCCCTCGCCCCTGCGGGGCGATGGAAGATTGAAGATTACAGATTGAAGACTCCGGGCAGCTGCTGGCAGAGATCGCCTGCGCCGCAGCGTGACCAATCTTCCATCTTCCATCTTCAATCTTCCATGGCCAAAGGCCGCCTACTTACACAGTTGTTCCGCCAGCGCCGCGGCCGCCTGCAGCTGCGGCTGCACCACGACCACGTGGTACCCGAACACGCTCAGCAGCGCCAGCAGCGCCGACAGCACCACCGACATGATCCGCCCCACCGTTTCCTTGTCCCAGTTCATCTTTGGCCTCCAGATACGGGGCCGCCGGCGCCGGCCGGCCCCCTTCCAACCGCTCCACGCGCTGCGCCAGCGCATCCAGCCGCGCGCTCACCTCGCTGAGCGCGACGAAGTCGCCCGTCCCCGCCAGCGCGCGCAGGGCCTCCACCACATCGAACGTCGTCCCCAGCCGCATCACACCCCCCCTCGCCCCTGCGGGGCGATTGAAGATTGAAAATTGAAAATTGAAAATCGGCCACGCATCACCGGCAGAAGCCTCTGCAATCCGCAGCCGGTAATCTTCAATCTTCCATCTTCAATCTTCAATGGTCACTCCCCTCACGGAATCGCGTGCGTCGTCGCCGGGTCGAGCAGGCCCGACTCCGCGATCGTGTTGCTGGCCTGGTTGTTGAACCACCACGCGGCCGCACCCACGCTGATCTCCGCATCGATCTTGTTGTACGCGAAGCGGTTGTCGTACGCCACGCCCGTCCCGTCACTCTTGTAGCGCAGGCAGTAGCCCGCCGCACCCGTGTCCGCGTTGATGACCACGTTGCGCCGCACGACCAGGTTCACCGACGCGCCGGCGAGGTGGTCGATGACGTCATCCGCCGAGTCCACGAAGATGTAGCTGTCCTCGATGACGCAGTCCTGCGACGTGCCGGCGAACAGGATGCTGTTCGTCATGCTCCCGCCCACCAGCCCCACGAAGGAGCAGTTGGCGATGCGCAGGTCCGTCACCGTGGTCGCCACGCTGACGTGGACCAGGTACTCCTTCGTCGCGGCCGTGTCCCGGCACTGCACGCCGTCCAGCGTGCAGCCGTCGCCCGCGGCCGCGATCGTGATGGCCGCGGTCACGCCGTCGGTCGCGTTCGCCACCAGGCGGATGTTGCGCAGCGTGACGTTGGCCGCCCCCACCGTGATCGAGCCGGCCAGCGCGGTCGCGCTGAACGTCGGCATCAGGTTGCCCTCGCCCAGCCCCACGATCGTCACCCCGGCCACGTCGCAGTTGACCGAGGTCGCGACGGTCAGATTCTCCGCATGCCCCGGCAGCAGGTAGATCCGGTCGCCCTTGCTCGCGGTGCAGCAGCCGATGGCGTAGTCCAGCGTGAGAAACGGTTTCAGCGGGCTCACGCCGTAGCCGTTGCCCACGCTGTCCATGCCGTCCGCGGCGTTGCTGTCCACCCAGTAGATCTTGCCCGTCAGCGGCTGCCCCACCGGCGCGCCGCCCAGCTCGTACACCCGATCCCCGAACGTGGTCACGTCAGCCCTCCAGGAACGTCAGGTAGACGTCCACGTCGCTCGCGCTCGCATGCGTGAAGGTCAGCAGCAGCACCGTGTCCTTCACCAGGTGCGGGCACTCCGCCGTGTCCGGATTCAACGCGCCGTCGAAGTCCCCGCGGTCCTTGGTCACGAACACCGCATTCGCGCCCGGCGCGAAGCTCTTGATGATCCCGTCGTCGTCCGACGTCGGCAGCAGCGTGCCCACCTTCAGCGCCGACGTCACGTTCGCCGTCCCGCACGTGTCCACGCGCACCAGCGTGGCATCGCACGGCAGCTTGTAGCGGAAGATCGCATCCGCCGCCAGCGTCCCGTGCACGTGCCACGAAACCACAAACCTCATCCCATCCATCGCTCTAGCCCCCTGTTAATTCCCTGTTTTACAGACCCCACCCGATTGAAGATTACAGATTGAAGATTGAAAATTGGCGGCCGTGCGCCCGAAGCGAGCTCCGCGTTCCGCACTGCGTAATCTTCAATCTTCAATTTTCAATCTTCAATTCGTCGTCACGACACATTCGCCTTATACAGCCCGCGGTAGTCCATCGGTCCCGCCGCGAAGAACCAGCGCACCTTGACCGGCAGCACGTCGTTGGTGAACATCAGCCCGCTCGTCGGCGATGCGACGGAGAAGATCTCCGGCGTCTCGCCGTAGCGGAAGCCCAGCCCGATGGTCGGATACATGCGCGGATCCGCCACCGCAGCCCAGTTGTTCGTGTCGGTCCACAGGTCGACGACGGTGATGCGCCGCCGCGCCGCGACCAGCCGCGCGTCGTGCGTGTTGCCGGCCGCCTCCGGGTTCACGTCGTTGTCCGCCGTGCCCGGCATGCCCTCGCTCGCCAGGATCGTCAGCGCCGTGTTCTCCAGGTCCGGCGGCACGAGTAAGTGGCGCGGGCTGGTCAGCCCGCCCAGCCGCTCGCCCGAGTTGACCTCGGTCTGCTTGCGCATGGCCAGCTTGGCCGTGTTCCAGGCCGCGCTCGACAGCGGCAGCTGGGTCAGGTTGCCGTGGTCCGTGTGGAACAGCGCCTTGCCGTCCGCCAGGGTCGGCCCGACCCCGGCCGCGGTCGTGAAGATGGCCGAGATCGTCTTGCCCAGCGTCAGCCAGGCCGCCTGGGCCAGCGCCCGCGGCGCATTGCGCAGCCGGCCCACGTCGTCCTTGTCCATCGCCTCCAGCGTGATGCCCAGGTAGCCGCCGCGCTTCTGCCAGCTCGCGGTCTCCGCCGCGTCGTCCCACGTCAGCTCGGTGTAGGCCGCGCCCTCCGACACCACCGGCAGCTCGCCCACTCCGCCCAGCGTGATCCACTTGATGGTCTGCAGCGTGCTGAAGTTGTCCGTCAGCACGATCGGCTGCCACCAGCGCGGGTACTGCTGGAACTCGTTTACCACCACCTTGTTCAGCACATTGGCCACGATGTTGGCCATCGTGGTCGACGACACGTTCGCCAGCGTGACCCGCTCCGCGTGGAACAGGCCTGTCATTTCGTAGTCGCCCGAGAGGGCCAGGTAGGCCTCCCGGATCCCCGACAGCGGCCGCACGCCGGCCCGCGGGACCCGGCTCTCCAGCAGCGCGCTCAGCGCCTCCGTGATCTGGTCCTGCGAATCGAGCATGCCGCTCACCGTCGGCCGCACCCCCTGCACCGTGCGCGCGGCCTCCTCCTCCGCCCAGGCCGCCTTGATGCGCGCGATGGCCGCGTCCAGCTCCTCGACCGACCACGTCTGCGGCAGGCCGGCCATCACCACCCGCCGCCAGCGTTCGGGCAGCCCCGACAGCGCCAGGCGGCCGTCGAGCAGTGTCTCCCGCAGCGCCGCCACCATCGGGTGCAGCGCCGCCGCCGTCGGCTGCAGCGCTGCCGCGTCCACTCCGCCCCCCGCCGCCGCTTGCGCGGCCGGCTGCCCAGCAGTTCCCGCGGCAGCATCTCCCGGCCCGCTCCCCGCGACCGTGACTGCAGCGACTGCAGGAGCTCCCGCTCCAATCGTCGCGCCCGGTAGTGCAGCCGTCGTTCCCAGGCCGATCTCCGTCTTCGCTTTCTCACCCATTGAATCCCCCTCGTTCAGACCTTCAACCTGCAACCTCGATGTGTCTGGCGCCCCCGCTTCGGCCGCCAAACCTTCAACCTGCAACCTAGGGTCGGCGAAGCCGGCCCAACCTTCAACCCCGCTCGCGTTCAACACCTGGACAAACTCCCCCCCCGCGGCCGGCCGGTAC
The DNA here is from genome assembly GCA_964566325.1 of uncultured Anaerolineales bacterium. Taxonomy (GTDB): domain Bacteria; phylum Chloroflexota; class Anaerolineae; order CG2-30-64-16; family CG2-30-64-16; genus JALOOB01. Next base: position 5,533 of record CAZMIS010000095.1, on the reverse strand, counting down.
ACCGCATCCACCTGGTCGACCCGCACGATCTCCGTCACGTCGCGCAGCCCGTCCGCGCCGGTCGGCCCCAGGCGCACCCAGGGCACCGCGGACAGCCCGATCTCCGGCACCGGCCGGCCCGCCGCGCGCTCGACCAGCCAGCCGTCCACCAGGCGCCGGAACCAGCGCGCGACATCCGTGTCGGCCAGCCGGTAGTCCGCCACGATCGCCCCCTCAGCCTCATCCCAGCGCGCGTGCTCCGTCACGCCCAGCAGCCGCTCCAGCCCCGGATAGCCGTGCTGGCCCGGCAGCGGCCCCGGCGGGTTCAGGAACGACGCCAGTCCGTCGAACTTCGCCGCCGCGGCCTGCAGCACCTCCGGCGCGCAGCGGATCCCCTTCCCCAGCCACTCGCCCGGCCGGATCAGCACCGCGCGGTACACCCGCCCAACACCGGCCGCCAGCTCCCCCTGCAACGTCACACGTTCCGCATCCGTCTCACTCACCCACACAGCCCCCTTTCTCCGCGGTTGAAGGTTGGAAGGTTGCAGGTTGCAGGTTACGGGTTCAACCTTCAACCTTCAACCTCGGGCCAACAAAGTTGGCACGCCAGCTTCGCTGGCCCAACCTTCAACCCGTAATCTTCAATCTTCAATCTTCCATCTTCAATCGTCACTCGAACGCCACCGTCACCGCCACGCTGCCCGCCACCGACATCACCGCACACCCCAGCGGCAGCGCCACCCGGTCCGCCCATGCCGCCGAACCAGCGGCCGGCACCGAGATCTGCAGGTACACGATCGCGCCGTCGTAGTCCGTGATCACGGCCACGGCGCGCGCGCTCCCGGTCCGTTCGGCCACGCACACCGAAGTCAGCACCACCGGCCGCGTCTCAACCACCTCGAACCCGCCCGCTCCCAGAGAGACCACCTGCACCTGACTGACGCCCATCACGCAGCCCCTTCGCCGAGTTGCATCCGGACGGAATCTGTCAGGGCGGGACCCGCGGGGCCGGCCGCCGGCCGGGCGATCGGATCCCGCCAGTACCAGCGCAGCATGCGCCGTTCCTCCACGACCAGCACCGCCTCGACGCCGCACGCGCACCGGTCGACCGTCCCGTCCCGCTGCAGCGTGAGATCCACCCACCGCCCGCACACCGGGCAGCGCCCCTGACACACGACGCCATCCGCGCCGGCCACCCCCGCCAACTGATCTCCCGACCCATCAAGCGCCATCACACACCCCCTCCGCCGCCGCCTTCGGCGATTGAAGATTACAGATTGAAGATTGAAGATTACCGACAGCGAAAGCGATCCCCGATGTGCTCCCAGATCAGCCCACGATCCCGCTCTTCCTTCTTCCGTCTTCCTTCTTCCTTCGGCGATCCCAATCTTCAATTTTCAATTTTCAATCTTCAATCAATCGTCGCCGCGTATCATCGCCGCGAGCTCTTCCTCGCCGACGCTCTCCCCGGCGAACTTCAGCACCGTCCGCACCACCAGCCGGCGCCAGGCCTCGCCGCCCACGCCCTGGGCCGCCACCGACTGCAGCGCACTGGCCACCTGCGCCGCGCCGCTGCCCAGGTCCGAATTGTCCGAGGGCGAGATATCCGGCGCGTTGATCCGCACGTCCGACAGCACGCGCGGCCGGCCACGCACCAGCCCCAGGCGCACCGCCCGGTTGTAGGCCGTCAGCGCCACGCTCGCGAGGCACCAGCCAAAGTATTGCTGCCGCGCCCGCATGAAGCGCGACCGCTGCTCCGCCATGGCCGTCGCGGTCGCCAGGTTGGCCTCCTCGCCCTCGCCCAGGTCCACCAGCCCGATGCCGGGTCCGCCCGCGACCACCATCCAGCGCAGCGCGCGGCCGTCCGCCGCGGCGTCGTTGGCGTGCAGGTTCGGCGCCACGGCCTGCCACTCCTCGTTATCCCGGTCCACCACCAGCAGCCCGCCCGGCTCAGGCTGCGGGCTCAGCTCCGCGCGGCGCCGCGTGACAAAGTTCCCCGGCACCCGCACGATCCACAGGAACGCATGGATCGCGGCGTTGAGCCGGGTGCGGTCCTCCAGCCAGCGGCTGTAGCGCCGCAGCCAGGGCAGCACGCTGGCCAGGTCGCTCTCCCCCCGCACGCACCCCACCGCGCGGTTGACCGCGAAATGCAAGCAGATCGGCCGTGGCCGATCTGCCCTGATCGGCCCCGGCCGGTCCACGGCCAGGTCCGCGTCAGGATGCTGCGGCGACAGCCACAGCCGGCCGTCCGGGTAATCGGGGTCATCCACGCCCACCCGCTCGTGATAGGCCAGCTCGGTCTCGTAGTCCCCGGGCGCAAACTCGATGCGATCGATGCGCGAGGCCGGCAGCGCGCGCACGTAGGACATGCCGTCCACCGGGTTCATGTGCAGCGTGATGAAGAGCTCGCCCGACCGGCTCAGCTCGTCGCACAGCTCGTATTGCCGCAGCGCCATCCGATTTTGATCGTGAGCCCAGAACGCGGCGAGGAACCGGCCGAGGTCCCGCTGATCGGCTCCCAGCGTGATCCCGTCGCCGCATACAAAGGACGTCACCAGGCCGACCAGCCGCCGTGCGAGGGGATTGCGGCGCCACGATTCGAGGGCCTCGGTCAACTCCTCGCTCAACGTCTGCCACGGCTTGTCGAGCTCCGTGCCGGCCGTGCCGGGCCACGCCAGCAGCCCGTCGCCCACCGCACCCGGCAGCACCGGCTCCACCGCAGCCAGCCGCAGCACCCACTGCACCGCCCCCTGGGCCCACCTCTGCCACCACCGCATCGCCACTAGCCTACCTTCCCCCGACGAACCGGTTGCAGGTTGGAAGGTTGCAGGTTGCAGGTTAGGCGAACGAAGTTCGCACGCCAGCCGGAGCTGGCGCAACCTTCAACCTGGGGCCAACGTAGTTGGCACAACCTTCAACCCTCGCTCTTCCTTCTTCCATCTTCCATCTTCCATCAGTGACGCAAGGGGCTGCGCCCCTTGCGTCACCAGCCCCCCGTCTCCGCCTCGCTTACCACCGGGGTCGGCGGCACGTAGGACGCCGACTCGCCGCCCGCACCGCCGCAATAGCGGGCCGCAGCCACCGCCAGGCACCACGCCAGGCAGCGGTCGTCGTGATCCCCCTCCGGCGCAGCCAGCGCACTGCCGGAAAAGGCCAGCAGCTGGCGAAACGTCTCGGGGTCGCGCACCTGGGGCGACCCGTCGCGCAGCAGGTCCGCACCCGCCGCCACCGCCACCGCCTTGCCGCGCGCCGAGGTCAGCCACCCCGGATGCCCGTCGAGCCCGCGCAGCACGCTGGCCGCACCCCCCGCGCGCAGCGCCAGCAGCACCGCATGCCCGTGGTTGTTGCGCTCGACGAGGACGCCGGCGCCGTAAAACGCGCCCAGCTCCTGCAGGCCTGCGGCAAACACCGCCGGCTCGATCCGCCCCGCCCACACGGCCACCTGGTCGCCGGAGTACGCATCCAGCACACACGCCGCACTCTCGTCCGACAACGGGTTCCCCTCCGCCGGGTCCGCCCCGATCACGTACACCCGCCCCGGTCCGGGCGCTTCCCACATCACCAACCCAGCCAGGGCCGGCCCGCCAGCCAGTACAGGAGCCGAGGTAGCGTCAGCCCGGCCAAGCCACTCAGCAGCAAAGCGAGCGTCACTAGACAGGGCCGCCAGGGCCTCCACGTCCGAAGCCGGGTACTCCGCGAACACCGAATCGAGGTGGCCCGAGCGGGCCAGAATGTCACGGCGCACGCCGTCATACCATGCCCCGGTGCGGTCCGGCCGCGCGGACCAGGGCAGGAAAACGGGCCGATAGTCGTTCTCCCCGGCGCGCGCCGCCTGGTAGATGCGCTTGAAGGCACTGCCCGGCGCGCTCTTGTCCACCGTGGAGACGAGGACCAGCTGGCCGCCCGCGTCGATCGTCGGTTTGACGGCATCAAGGAGCGGGGCGAGGTCGCAATAATCGGCCTCGTCCACGATCGCCAGCGACCCCGTATAGGACCGCCCGCCCGTGGTCGGGAAGGCCAGCGCCGCGGAACCGTTCGACAGCCGGAACTCATGCGCGTTCTCCACCAGCACCGCCCGCGCGGCCATCCACGGCGGCAGCCGGCAGTAGATCCCACGCAGCCGGAAGCTGAGCAGATGCACCGCCTCCGCGTCGCGCTTGGAGAAGAGCAGCACGGTCGCGGCCGGGTGAAACAGCATCAGCCACAGGCCGTAGGCCACCGTGAGCCACGACATGCCCAGTTGCCGCGCCTTGAGCATGACGACCAGGCGCTCGCGCTGCAGGAGGTCGGCCACGTCGATCTGGGCCGGCCACAGGTGGAAGGGCAGCCAGCTGCGCGCCGAGGCGTCGTAAACCTGCGCCCAGCGGTCGCACCAGTACGGGAACGACTCTGCACACGCCAGCCATTCAACCTGCTCCCGCGTCGCCTTCCGCTTCGTCACCGCGCGTCCCGATCATCCTGACCTGCCGCCACTCAGCCACCACGGCCAGCGCCTTGCCGAAGGTCGCCGCCATCTCGTCGCCGCTCAGCTCGACGACCTGCCCCTCGACCGTGGCGCGCAAGATCTCGACTGGCTTCCCCTCCATGTATTCGAGGAGCAGGCGCGCGGCGGCCAGGTCCCCCGCCAGGGCCAGCGTCCACAGCACACGCACCAGGCGTTCGAGCCGGGTGAAGACGCCGATCTCGCCCTCGTCGTCGAAGCGGATGCGCTCCTGGCCGATCGCGCGCGCCAGCTCCGCGATGGCCCGCCCGCGCCGCGGCCGGCCGTTCGGGTTGCCCGACTGGCCCACCACCCACTTAGCCACCGGCCGGTCCTTTAAGTGGTAACCCGGCCAGCTCTCCGACCGGCGATCTCGCGTGCTCCGCGGCCGGGTTACTAACAGGGATGCCGGCTCTGCCGGCATACACTTGCCGCAGCTCCTCCACCGTGACCACCCCGTGCGCGACGCACCAGCCCACCAGCGCGGCCTGCGACCGCGTACCCGTGTTCCGCAACGTGCGGCTGATGCGGTGGCGCACCGCCCCCTGCGACAGGCCGAGGGCCTGCGCGATCTCGCCCACCCCGCGATCCAGCGCGATCATCTGCGCCAGCTCGCGCTGCTTGCGACGTAACCTGGGACTCTCCTGCACGGCTCCTCTCCCACTGTAAGACAAAAAGGGGCAGCCGCACGCGCGCAAACGCGTACGACTGCCCCGGGATCTCGCACCACGGACGGGCGCTCCAATACGATCACGGCCCCAACTATCGCTACAGACCCAGCCCCGCGCTTATTCGGTTGTCGTCACACCCAACATCAGGTCCGCAGCCGGCGGCAGGTCGTCGTCCAGCCGCAGCTGCAGCCGCCGGATCCGGCCGCCGCGCACCACCACCAGCACGCAGCCGTCGCCCCCCTGGGCGAGGATGACCTCGACGCACCGGGCCAAGCGTTGCAGGAAGAGAGCGGAGAAGTGCACCTTCGGCTTACGTGATGCTCCCGTGTGCAGCATGCTCCGCTCTCCCCCCACCACCGGATGCCCTCGACAGCAGTATAGCACAGATGGGCTAAAATCAAGC
>CAZMIS010000094.1:0-11530 GCA_964566325.1 uncultured Anaerolineales bacterium | reverse complement strand
GATGCTGGGCTTCAAGCCAAAGCGCACCAATCTGCACGAAAAGTACGACTACCCCTGGCCGCGGCTGTCGCCAATGTGGAGGCGGAGAAGGCACGCGCTTCGCAATCCGAGGCAGCGGCGTTTGAGGCGGCCGCCAAGGCTTCCAAGCTTCAGACTGAAGTTCTCGGCTTGACCGCCAGGCTTGAAGCTGACGGTTTGGCCAAAGCGACCTGCGAAGCACACCTGGTTGATGCCAACCGGCAAGTGGGAGAACTGCGATCACGGACGGAACGCCTGGAGGCCGCCCTCGCGGCGGCTCAGGAATCTGCAAGTCGTGAGATTGCTTCCGCGCTAGAAAGGCTTGCAGGACTCGAGCGACGGGCAGCACTTGATATCGACAGTGAGCGTGTCTTGCGGGCCAAGGCGGAGCGTCGCGCCGAGGCTCTGGCCCGGCAGTTGGAAGCCGCAGCATCGGAGGCCAAGCAAGCCTTCTCGCGAGAAACCCAATTGGCGGCAAACCTGCGAGCCCAACTTGAAAGTGCATTGAGGGAAGTCGACGCAGGCAATTCCCGAAAGGACATGCTCGAGGCTCAAGTTGAGGAACTTCGCCGATCTCTGAATGAGGCGATCCGGACAGCTCATGCCGCTTCGGCACAGGCAGCCATGGCCGAGCGGTTCATGGCTGCGTCACTAGGGCCGCGACGTGGCGCAGCAAAGCGCAAGTCGCCGCCTCCAGCGGCCTCTGAATAGTCTCGATGCGATCACCGCCGGGGACGGACGGAAGTCCACCTCGTGCAAGGGTGGCAGAAGCGATGTGCATCTAACGCCTGGACCCATCGCTCGGCGAGTTAAGTCGCGCTTCCGTCCGCCGTGCTCGAGGTGCGTCCCAGCCGCATCCGGGCAAGGGCCCGAAGATCCACGCTTGGCCTGACAAACTCGAACCCAGGGGTCCTGTCATGCGGCGCTCGCTCAGGCCATCCGTCCACGTCCATGCCGCGCTGCGCCAAGAGTTCCTTATACCGGGCCCATTGCTTGATGGCGAGCTCGCTCAGGACGAAGCGGGAGAACGCGGCCATCACGTAGTCGCTGACGTGCATTAGCTGGTGTTTGCTCTTGGTGCTCCTGAACTGCCAGGATGACTCCACGTCCCTGAACCCATCGCCGGGCACCCCCGTCAACGCCTCGTAGAGCGGATCGCGCACGCGGGTCGATGTGATGTCGGGAATCGCACTCATTGCCGTCGCATACCTTGCAAGATCGCCCCGCAGCTCCGCGTACCGCAACTCGATCAGCGCACACAGGAGGGCCAGGGGGCGTCCGAGGAGGGGCGTCAAGGCAATCCGCAGCAGTTCGTCATACCAGACTGACTCGCTCAGCGTGAGGTCATTGTTGCAGAGCAGGAACTCGGGCGCACCGGCCTCGACGGCGTAGGCCGCGAAGTCAGCCAGCATCGCCGCCGATATCGGTGCCGGGTTCAGGAGCGTCCAAATCGGGTGCAAGAGCAGGGCACGGAAGCTGGAATCACCGCGGACCAGCTTGCCGAAGTGCAGCCGCACATTTCCGACCAGCGGGTACTCGAAGTTCTCGGCGACCGGCAGGGTGCAAAGCGGTAACACGGGGCGCCCCTCCCTGACCATGCGCTCCAGGGCGCGTGTTGGCGTCAGATCCGACGCGCCTTCGGCGACGAGCCGCAGTTCCACGTTCCACGGTTTCTCGGCCGGATACATAGCGGCAATCTGAAAACCCAGGGCGCGTGTGAGCAGCCGCCCCAGCACCTTCACCGCGTCGGCGGGCCCTAAGTACGCCAGGTACTCGGGGCACTTCCCCAGATCCAACGGTGACTGCGTCGACGCCTTGTCGAACATCTGCAAACCCCCCGGTCCGCCGCCCCACGCGACGATTGTCGAGATGCGGTACCCGATTTTGGCAGTGACTCCAGTTGCCTTAGGCGTTACGTTCCGGCCAGTCGCATCGAGTCATGTGGACTATCGGCAGGTACGTGAAGTGACACAGCCAACCAGAGAGAGCCAGCGGGACGAAACCATGGAGCTGGGCGATCCTTCGAAGGCGCGACCGACGCTGCTCTGCGGCAAGTCATTGCGCTTGTCGCTCGGGTTTTCCAGTGGCGAGGGGTTCCGCTCGGCGGTCCGGGAGGGGCGTGTGCCCGTCCCGCTTTTCAAGATCCCAGGAAGGCAGGGCTGGTTCGCCTTGGAAGCCGACGTCGCTGCCTGGTTGCGGCGGATCGCTTTCAGAACCCAGGGCGGAGGCCCCAAGCCAAAGGAGGATGCCTAGCGCATAGCTAAATCGTCAGCGCCGGAAGGAGAAACGCGCCAGGGAGTTCGAGCTCCCAGGCGCGCCTTCACTGAACCTATTTCTTTGCGAACAACAGATTCGGGATCAAGTGTCTACCTTCCTCCGGGGGCTGTCAAGCGGCAGCCGTCGGCTCGTGCGTGCGCCACGAGACCCGGAGCACCGCCCTTGGCGGGCGGTGCGATCAGGCGGGGTAGCAGCCCTGCCAGTTGTTCCCCCGGCGGCCGTGCCTGCACAGGGCAGGCTGCCGGGCGGGAAGGAAGACACCATGAACTTTTCAAGTCCGCTGCCCGCAGTGCGGCACTCGGATGCGCCCCCTATCGCCTGGGGAGGGCGCGCCAAACGGTATGAACACCATCCCGGCGCCGTCGTGCGCGCCTACGACCCCTATCGCCTGCACGTGCTGGCCTTTCGAAACATCGGCGAGATGCGAGCCTGGCATCGCGTCAACTTCGATCAGAGCACGCGAACCATCACTGGCAAGTGGACGAGGGTCCAGGCGACGGTCGACGGGCAGTTGCTCAAGGCCGAAGCCACGTTCGTCAGCGTCTGCAGGGACGGTGAGAAGCGCTACCACCTGGTGTGCGTGCCGGGTACGCAGCGCGCAACGCTGCGCGCCCTGCGAGCGATCGCCGGGTGCCATCGCCGGACCTCGGTCGTAGAGCACGACCCGGCGGTCCTCGCCGCCGACAGTGCCCATAACGAGCGCCTGGAGCTGTTGCGGCAGGCCGCCCAGATCCATCTGAAGGACGGCCCCAGCACCGATCCGCTCATCCTGGCGGCCGTGCGGGACTCGGCCACCACCCGCACGGCGCTCCGGCGCGCGTTGGGGAACCTGCCCGCGCAACTCATCGACGCGCGCGCCAGCCACCTGCACTGCGCCGGCTACCTCGTTATGGACCTGTCGTGCGAGGACTACGCCGTCGAACTTGCCGGAGGCGCGCAATGAACGAGCGTGACCTCCACCTCCGGCTCCTGCGCCAGTTCCCCAGCAGTGCCCAGGCCTTCCTCCAGCTTCGCTGGCAGGACCTGTTGCGCATCGAGCGGCCTCAAGTCATGTTCAGCAGCGAGGAACTGCAGAAGCTGCTGCTCCAGGCCGTCATGAAGTCGAACGAGGCCGCTGAGCGCAACACGCACCAGCAAAGGCGGCTGGAAGATCCGCAGGCGATCTGCCTCTCGACGATTTCGCGCGCCCGCGATACCAGTGCCGTGGCGATCCAGCTGGCACGGCGAGTCGAACCGGCACCCGCAACGCGCATGAACCCGGGCCGCGGCTTCGGCGCCGTGATGTCCCGGTTTCCCTGGATCGCGCGCTGGGCGGTTTCCGAGCGGAGACGCATGCTCGCGACGGGAAGCCTCCGGCACCTGCGCCTGCTTCACCACTACACGCTCGACTCGCTCGCCAAAGAAGGGCTCGGCTGCGACGAGTACCCGTTCAGCAGCCACTCGCATGGCTACAGGGCGTTTTGCGACTGGTTGAGGCGCGAGCTGCGGCGGGGCATGACATGACCGCTCAGGCGCTTCGGGCCAACGGCCTAGACGCCCGACGTGCTATGTACTTGCGAACGATCCCGCCCGAGTGGCGGGACTTCGAGGCATGGCCAACGCCGAAGCGGTCCTCCATCAAACAGGAGCGGGTCGAGCGCTTCGACAAGCTGTGCAAGGCGGCCCGGCTATTCCTCAAGGAGCAGCCGATGGAGGAAGTGCTCGAGATCGCTGGCGTCGGGGAACGTCAGTTCTTTGTCCTGATGGACCGGGCACTCGCGCCGCGGCGCTTCGGCAACACCATCGAAGGCGCACGGGCATTCGTCTACTGCATCGTGCAGGCACCGCGGCAGCGCACGGCGAAGCTTCGTTCCTTTGCAGAGGCCTACGTCGGCTTCGGCGGCGCGTTCGGCAAGCTCCTGCTCGACAAGCCGGGCATCCTGATCAAGCTCGAGGCCTACCTGAGCGGACAGGAGCGCCCAAACACCGTCACACCCACGCTGCTGCACTCAGCGTTCCTGCGCTTTGTCCGCGAGGAAGGGATCGAGGAGAGCGAGTATCCGCTCAACACCCAGTCCAGGGCCAAAAAGGCGCTGACCCGTTGGCACAAGGAGGTCTGGGTCCCGTCTAACCTGATTCGCCACATTCGGCGTCAGCGTGGGCCTGACGCAGCGACGGCCGCGAGCTATTCGCAGGGCGACGGCAGTAAGCACGTCACGTATCCGGCGTTCACCGCTTGGGTCATCGACGCGGTTAAGGTCGATCTGCGACTTGTCGTCCAGCTGCCTTCGACGCGCTTCGGCGTCGAGAACGCCCGGATCGCGCAAGTCCAGGGTCTTCTGGTGCGCAGCCTTGCTCCAACGTGTACCAACCTCGCATGGCACCTGTGCCTGCGTGGGCGTCCGTCGGCCGATGACGTGCTGATGGTGCTGCGTGCAGCCATCATTGGTCGCGCACTGGGCGTCTCGCCCGAGCACGCATGGGCCTTGAAGGATGGGGCAGGCTTCCCGGGCTACCTGATGGTGGCGCTGCGCTACGCCCCGCCGCTGCACCTGTTTCTCGACAACGCGCTCGAACATCTGGCCAACGAGGTCCAGCAGCTCTTGACGCAGATCGGTGGCGGCCAGGTCCACCTCGGCAAGCCGGCGATGCCCAAGAGCCGCGCAGAGATCGAGGCGGCTTTCTCTCGCTACTTGGTCGACCTGGTCCATCAGTTGCCCGGAGCCACCGGCACCGGACCCAACGATCCACTGCGCAAGGCGGCCGAAGTGCCGGTCGAACGCAGCGTCCCGTATTGGCTGCTCGACGAAGCCTCACAGGTTTACTTCGCGAACGAAAACGTCACGTCGAGCGCTTCGGCGGGCTACCTCGATGCGATGACGAGGCTTCGGCACCTCGTCGACTCCGACGGCCTGCGCCTGAACTACATGCCCGAGGGGCGCCGGCGCCCCGAGCACTTCTCGATGCCCAAGAAGGTGACTGTCAAGTGCGACTTGAAGTCGAAGTGGTCGCGCCTGCCGTACGTCTGGTTCAAGTATCGACGCTACTCCTCCACCTGGTTGAAGGCCAGGCCGGAACTGCGTCGCAAGACCTACTGGGCACGCTTTGACACCGAGGACCTGAGTCACATCGTGCTCGTCGACGAGATGGACACCGAGGTGTGCCGTCTGCAGTGCGAGGGTGAGTGGGGCATGTTCGCCCACAGCCTCCAAGTCTTCAAGGTCTACGCCCGCTACAAGCACTGCGGCATGCAGCAGCCGCGGGCCTACGAGGCATCGATCGCCATGGTGCTCGAGTACATGGTGAAGGTAGCCCCGACGGATGCGCGCGCCGCGAGGGATGTCGCATTCCTACTGCACTTCTTCAAGCGCGCGCTGCCGGCCGACGTGTTCGTCGAAGTCGGAGCCGAGGCGGCTAGCCGCGCGCTGGGCACTCCCCCGCCTGCTGCGCCCATCACGGTCCCTCTGTCGGCTCCGCTGCCTGTGCCGCGACCGAGTCCGGCACCTGCTCCCCAACCCGCCGCCCGACCGACCGCCGGGGCGGGTTCCGTCCCCGCGGCCATCGTCGGTCGCTCCCCGTTCCTTCTGGCCTTTTCCATTCCCAGGAGATTCCAATGACAGTCGTCCAATCCCCCGCTTCAAATGAGTCCGCCGCTGCTGCGCCTCCCGCAGACAGCATCCCCATGCCCGTCGCGACAGAGCCGCCTCGCGCGGCCGACCCCGCTTACCTTCCGCCGCTCATCTGGACGCCCGAGGTGGAGCGTTGCACCGCCCAGGCAATCGAGTGGGTGGTCTCGGACATGCCAGGCGGGACGTTCATCGGCCTGCCGCTCACCGGCAAGAGTCACTTCCTGCTGTACTGCAAGAAGGTGCTCCCGCTCATGCTCGGTGGCTCCGTCTCGCACACGCTCTGGTCGTTTCTGGGCTTCTTGAACTGGAACAAGGAAGACGTCCTGCGGCTGATGATGTTCCAGAGCGGCTGCCGCGCGGTGCACGCCCGCAGCTACGTTGTCCTCTTCAGTCGCCTCGTCGATCACCTGCTCGAGACGGCGCAGGCCTTCGGCGCCCGGCGCTTCGTCGCATTCATCGACGAGATCCAGGAACTGCCCGAGCCGATGTACCAGGTCATCCGCAGCGTGACCGCGAAGGTGCAGGAGGAGGGCCTGTGCACCTGCACCGTCTCGGTGGGCCAGGTGAGCCTGAGCGAGCAGGTCGATCATCTGTACCGCGAGGGCAACTTGCGCGTAGCGGGGCGCTTCTTCGGCGAGGCGCAGCCCTTCAATGCGCTGACGGTCGAGGAGGCCATCGCGGTGCTGGCCAATCTGGAAGGCCCCTCGCGCGACTTCACGGCGCGCTGGTTCCCTCGGCTGCACGCCAACGGCTGGTCGCTCGAGCAAATTGCGCCGCATCTGCGCCGCAGCGTGCTGCAGATGTCCGGCGAGCGGGGCCTCACGCGCGAAGCCTTGCTACCCCTCAATTACTTCCGTCCGGCCTTGGTGCGGATGCTTCGGATCCTGTCCGCCCGAAGCGACCGTGATGACGGCCTGAGCGAGGCGGAAGTTCATGCGTGCCTAGCCCATCAGAGCTACGCGAGGGTGATGCACCACTACGTGAAAGTGAGCGAAGCATGAACTACCCGAACGCCCAGCAGGCCCGTTTGAGCTATCTCGAGCCGGCGCACGCGATGAACGAGCGGTCCGCCTTCGTCTACGCGGCCGAGTTCTGCAACCACTTCATGCCGGAGCCCGCCGAGATCAAGGTCCTAACGACGCAGCCCTGGAGCCTTCGCACCAGCATCTTCTGGATGGGCGCCGACGCAACCGTCCTCCTCGGCCAGGCCTTGGGGATCGACAGCAAGACCTGGATCCGTGCGGTCGGGCGCGACATCGTCGGCTCCCATGCGGCCCGGTCCATTCTGCTGGCCGAACTGCGCCACTGCCCCGAATGCCTGCTCCAAGGCTGGCACAGCGCACTGCACCAGCACTCGGCTGTCGAGCGGTGCCCCGCCCACAACGCTGCGCTACAGACTGGATGCCCGCACTGCGGCGCTTCGATCTCGACAACGATGGCTGCGATCGCGAAGAACCACTTCTACTGCGGCGAGTGCCAGAGATCCCTGGCAGGCCAGCGGCGGCGGGCCGGGCTGGGCAAGCCGGTGCTGCAGATCAGCGCGCGCCAATTCGAGCCGATGCGGTTGTCGCTGCTGGACACCGGCGCCTCCGACATCATCCGCAGCCCGCTCACCTTGTCGCAGCCGCCAGACGTGACGGTGCGCACGCCAGGCGGGCCGCGGGCACTGGCTCACCACCTGCAATGGCCCGATGCGACACGCGAGATGGCGGGGCGACGGGTGGATCGCCAGGACCGGCAGATCAGCGTCACGCAGGAGACGGCACTGGTCCCCCAGCCGCAGCAGCAGCGGCGGCTGCGCGCGACCGCCCTGGCAGCCATGGAGGACATTCTGGAGATCGCCCAGCACTCCGGGCCTAGCATCGACATTCCCCCCGAGCTGTCCAGTATCGGCAAGGCGGCCGCACGCGTGAACATCCGCGTCGGTCTCATCGCCGCAGCACTCTGGCGAACCGCGCGGATCTTCGAGGTGGACGGCTATCTGCTGGGCGAGCTGCCGCCGCGGCATGCCAACGAACAGCCCTTGTCGCGCGAAGTGCCGCCATACGAGCCGATCGACACCGAGATCCGAAAGGCCCAGGTGGCCGCCGTGTTCGTCGACAGCGTCCTGCAGCTTCGCCGCTGCCAGTACGGCGTGCAGATCAACTGGAGCGAGAGCGCCGTCCGGCAGGAGCTAATGCCTGCATGGCGGGGCTTCGTGCACGAGGGGCAGATCGAAATGCGCGTGCGCGTGCGCTGCGGCATGGCCCTCGTGGGGCGCGTGGCGCGGCGCTATCGCAGCAGCTTTCTCAGCGCGACACCCGAGGGCGTGGCACCGCAGGAGCTCCTGGCCCAAGGGAGCACTGACGGAGTCCGGTCCGATGCACGCGCGGCGCTCTAGTGCTGCAGTGCCGCATCGGGATGCGACCTTGTCAGTCGAACCGAAAGCTCAACGAGACCGAGTCGGGTGACAGGTCAACCGGCGCTAAGTCCCGGGCGCGCACCCTCTGTCCGTTGCGCATCACCAGCGAAATGGAACTGCCGTCGGTGTCGGACGCCCGCCGCACGTCCAGACTCACGACGGAGAGCAGTTGCCAACCCGTCGAGCCCGCCCAACCGCCTGGGACCAGCACATGAAGCGCCGTGGGTTTCGCGGAGGTCATCTTGTCGAGGAACGCCAGCACTTCCTGGTCCACGCTGAACAGCATGTCGACCTCCCCGTTGGGGGACCCGCTGATGCTCAGGATGTACCGGGGCTGCCTGCCCGTCAGCTCGACCGCGCGCCAGAAGTGGAAGCCGCCGCCGGACAGACGGGGCAGTTGCATCGATTCGTGGGTTGCCAGCATGTCGCCGCCGAAGTTGGAGTTCGCTGTGACGCGCGCGCTTGCGTCCGCGTGCGCCTCCTGCGCGATCGGGCCGCGCATCAATAGTCTAGTCGAGACTATTTGTAGGGTGCCTACGGTTGTATCGACTCGCTGCTGCGTTCCGGAGGAGGGGCCGCGCGCACCGGGCCGGCAGGGACGTCCGGCGCGCAACACACGTCAACAGATTGATCGGCCGAGGTGCGCATGCCCTCGGCCACTCCGGAATCAGCAATCGGTGAAGTGATTTCGATGGCAGGACTCGGCGCGGCGGAGGGCACACCGCGGTCGTGGTGCATTACTGCCGGTGGTTTGAAGCAACTTTAAAATGGTTGTCGTCCTGTACATGACCAGCGACGGCATGCGGGTGATGCCCACCAGGATTCCCGCGCCTGCGTCCTACAGACATCTAAAAGCCGACCAACTCGAGCTCATGCCGTCGGCCGCTGAGATCGTGCTGGCCAAGAGCAGCTGGGCCTGGCGCCTGAGCCGTCTTCGTGCGCCCCCAGACCTGACGCAAGAGAAGGAGACTCAAGATTCTCTGCATGACATTCTCGCTGTCTCACGGTATCTGCCAATCAGTGAGATTGAACGCGAACCTGCGGATCGACCCATCCCGGAGACCGACACATACCTGGGGCGGTCTGTCCTGGTGCGTCCAAGGGGCTCGGGAGCGGACGTCACCGCTTGGGTCGCGTCTGCCGAGGATCCCCTCGAGCTGGTCTGCCTCAATCTCGAAGGGCAGCCGTGCAGGTTCGCGGCGGATCGGACTTGCCTGATGGAAGACGGGACGTTTCCAGCGTCGCACTTTGGTTGACGCATCGGCTGACCAAAGTTGGGCACGCTCGGCGGGACAAGGCAGGCTCCAGCGTGGCCCAGTGCCCGGTGCCTAGTGCGGTCGATGCATGCTCGGTAGGCACCGAAGAGATGCCAGGCTGGCGACGAACCCGCTAGCGAATCTGCCGCACGGCGTTTACCACGCTGCATGCGGTGCCGAGGCCCAGGCCCATGTCCAGGCAGAGCTTGAAGAACTCATCCAGGGCGTCGGACTTGTCGAGTCGATGCTGCCGCGTGAGATTGCGCGCGAGCTTCCCGATCGACGCGATGTCGCTGGACGTGACCCAGGCGGGGACACCGACGCCTTCCTCAAAGGCAACGATCAGCCCATCCGGCAGGTCGGCGCCAAACAGGAAGTAGCGAAGATGAGGCACGAAATGTGGATGGGTGTAGACGTCCTCGCCACGGCAGCCACTGCGCTCGAACACCCCCTTGCGCGATGCCTTGATGCGACCAGGGTTGTAGTTCGGATCGTTCCAGTAGTTGAGTCGCTCTGCAGGGGCAGCCCGTCTTTCGCTGAGGGAGCGCACCAGTGCCAGGATCGGTGCCCGGTTGGCGTTGTACGCGGCATGGCCCTCTTCGTGGGACCGATGCTTCACCCTCAGATCGATCTGTGACAGGAGAGAGGCCTCCTCTGGGGTCAGTTCGATGTGGTACTTGTCCAATGCTTTTCCTCTCCCGAATGGGTGACATCGCGGTTCGCTCGAGGACGCCGCCCCGTGCTCCCCACCTGGCCAAGCAGATTCTGCCGGCAGCATCATCCAAGAACGGCGGGAGGAGAGCGCTGTGTCCTGCAGTTCGCCAGCCCGGTACTTGCGCCAAAATCGCCAGCCGGTTGTCGCGTCGATATCCGAGGGCGCCCTGCTCTGGACAAATTAGGACTAGGGCAGGGAAGGGCGGCGAGACTCAACCGCCATGCGAGCGGAAACCACCGGATGCGGCCGAGAACTGAACAAGAACGATGCATGGAGGGCCCATCTGCTGCTTCAAGACGCGAACCTCGCATTGCTCGTCGCGTCCGTCTCTGGAGAAGCGACCGGTCCTGTGGAGTTCCAGGATCGCGTCGGCCTCGGGGATCATGTCCACAAGAGAGCCACGCAGGTTCGACGACTCGATCAGAAGCACGGCACAGTCGCGCCGCCTGGCCATCAGCTTGAGCTCGCAGCACATCTCGCGCAAGTCGGCGGCCCATTCCTTGCTCGCACTGGCGGCGGGCCGCAGCAGCTGAGAGTGATCAATTGCCACAAGCGCACAGCGCCCATATTGCTCGGCGCTCGCAAGCACATCTGCGTCGAGTGACTGCGTGCTCTGAAGGGCGCCATCGCAGACCATCAACGGAGCCATTGCCAACAGGTCAGTCGTGTCGGCGAATGCGCACCACTCTGGATCGGTGAGTTTGCCGGAGACGAGCTTCCGTAGCGGTATCCCTGTGGCGTTGCAGATGAGCTTGGGCAGAACGTGCTCGCCCTTGGACTGCAGCGATACGAGAACCGCAGGGCACCCGGCATCGAGCACTACGTGCCGGGTGAGGCTGACCAGGAGAGAGCTCTTGCCGCTGCCGGGAGCCCCGGTCAGAAGGATCAGGTCGCCTGGGCGCAGACCGCCTATCGCGGCATCGAGTGCGTCGAGTCCCGTGGGTACCTCAACGTCGGCAGCCACAGTCGATTCCGCGGCCGTCTGGACGCGCTCGATCATGATTTCTAGCAGTTCGGACATCGAACGCGTCATTGCCGTCGCATGACATTGAGTCGATCCACACGAACCCCTTAGGCGACCGCCAAGACGCGAGATTGAAAAGTCTTGTTTTGACTATTTTAGGTTGGCGTCGACTCTTCGGCCACAACTATCCGTGGCCTAAGTCCCGTGAAGAAACCGTTCCCGCCTCCGCACGACATCCTCAGAAGTGGCCCCGCTTGTCTGAACAGCACGCCCCGATTTTTAAGTGGACTG
>CAZMIS010000093.1:0-11566 GCA_964566325.1 uncultured Anaerolineales bacterium | reverse complement strand
GGTCGAGCGCGAGCGCGCTGCCCACGCGCTGGGGGTGATGAAGTACGAACCGGCCGTGAGCGAGTTGAGCGTGCTGCTGCGATCCGGCGAGCCCGGCGTCGCGCGCACCGCGGCTGAGGCGCTGGCCAACATCGGCACTGACGCCGCACATGCTGCGCTGGTCGCATCTCTGTCCGATGCGGAAATGACGCCTGCACGCCACGCCGCGATGATCGGCCTGGAACTGGCCGGCGCGGATGCTGCCGGCACCCTCACGGCCGCGCTGGACGCGCAGAGCCCGGTGGTGCGCGCTAACGCAGCAGAGATGCTCGGGTGGATCAAGGCCCCGGGCGCCGAGGCCGCGCTCGCGTCAGCCATGGCTGACCCGGAACCCGCCGTCCGCGTCCAGGCGGCCTGGGCCTTGGGTGAGATCGCCACGCCGGCCGCTCGTGACATCCTTGTAGAGGCGAGCCTCAACCCGGTGACCGATGCGGCGACGCAGCGTGTCGCGGCCGAGGCCGTCCAGCGCAGCGCCGCCCCGATCGCGGGCGAGGAGAGCACCCGGACATCCGGCCGCGACCTGCTCAGCCAGCTGAGCCGTGTGCCGGCATCGAGCTGGACCTTCTCGTTGCTCGCGCTGGCGCTGGCCATCGCCCTGCTGGTGATGCGGCCGGCCAGGCCCGCAACCTTGCGCAGCCGCTAAGCCGACGGCCCGGTCGGTTGGGGATATGGAAAGGCCCGGTCTCTGTGGAGGCCGGGCCTTTTGCGCGGGTCCGGGATGACCGGTCAGGACTTCTTCTTGCTGAAGAGCCGCGCCTGCAGCTCCCGAAGCGCCTCTTCATCGCCGGCCACGATCAGTCGTGCCTGCTCGATCCAGTCCTGGTAGTTGAGGCGCTGCCACGACTGTGGCTGGATGATCTCCGCCAGCCGGACGGGGTCGGCCGCGGCCAGTGCGACGAAGGTCGGGATGCCGCCGGCCTGCAGCCTCCGGTTGTACACCGGGCCGATGCCCTCGATGCGGGTCAGGTCGTCCGCAAGCGACGCGGCCGCGGGCGCCAGCGCCTCGACGGCGGCTTCCGGCAGCCGGGACGGCAGGTCGGGGAGTTCGACCACTGCTTCGGGCAGCTCGACGCCGGCCTCGGGCAGCCTGGCTTCCAGCTCAGGCAGTTCGGTCGCGATCTCGTGGACCTCCGCCGCCACACGCTCGGGCAGCTCTACTGCAACCTCGTGAGCCTCTGCAACCGGCGCAACGACCTCTTCGGGCACGGCGGCCACGCGCTCCGACACCTCGCGCCAATCCACGGCTTCAACCTCCGCCGGCGCAGTTGTGCGGGTGACCACGACCTCCTCTGTCTCGCCCGTCGGACGGGGCCGGCGGCGATAAAACAGCTCGATCACCCAGCCGAAGAGCAGACCCAGGATGACGCCAACGACCAGAGTAAGCCAGCTAGACATAGACGGTCCTTTCTTCGTACGAAGTCAATGAATTGCCACACGAGAAGTCAAGAGACACCGGCAAGCGAAGGCATCCTGAGCGGAGGCCCGCCCTTCAGGCGGGCCGAAGTCGAAGGACGCCGAAGCGGACAAACAAGGCCGCATCCTTCGACTGCGCTCCCTGCGGTCGCTCCGCTCTGGACGCTCGGTCTTAGCTACAACACGGACTCCTGATTGCTTCTCAGGAAGTATATCACAGATCAGGACGCGCGGCGCTCGTGCAGCGCGTCGAGTGCCGCCTCCACCAGCGGATGATAGCGGACCCACCGATACTCCTCCGCGAAGTCGAGTCCCGCCTTCCGGCCGGTGGCCGCGTCCTGTGCGCGCAATCCCCAGGCCAGGAGCGCGGCCGGGCTCCCAGCCGCCTGAGGGAACAGCGCCGTTACGTCGAGCCCGGCCATGGCCACCTGCTGCAGGATGCCCTCGACCAGGAAGACCACCTGCGAGCGGTGCTCGGCCACCGCCGCCAGCTTGGTGTCGATCGTCGACGAGGTGTCGACGATCCGGTTGGCGCCGGGCAGGGCCTCGCCGTAGAAGTACCTCTCCCGGACCAGGTGGGGTGCCAATCCATCGGCCAGGTGCGCGGGATAGGCCAGCGGCAGGTGCGCGCAGTTGGCCGCCTCGAGCGCGGCCCAGGCCACCGCCCGATGGTCGGGATGGGGCTCGTACAGGGCATACGGGTCCGGTGCGAAGATGATGGCGGGGCGCACGCTGCGAATGGCGCGGACGAATCGCTCGCGCAGCAGGCCCGCAGGAAGCATGTCCAATTCCATGTCGGGGAAGGCCAGCAGCAGCGGGGGCTGTGCGCCGAGCACCTCCGCGGCCCTGCGCATCTCCCCGGCGCGCACCGCGGCGAGTTCATCGCTGTCTTCCATGAATGAGCCTCTGCGGCCATCGGTGGCGACCACGATATGCACCGCTGCCCCCTCGCCTGCGAGCTTCGCCAGCGCGCCGCCGCAGTAGATCTCCGCGTCATCCGGGTGTGGTGCGAATGCAAGGACAGTCTCGTTCATCGGGGCTCCCTATCAGCGCTGATGGATATCCGGTAGGATACGGCCTGCACCCGGCCGTGTCAACAATGGACGTGTCGCTTCAGGAACTCCCAAATGTCACCCCTGGTAGAGGCATCCTGAGCGGAGTTCCGGCCGTCAGTCCGCTCAGGATGCTCGATCTCGCCCGCATTTGAAACCGCTGGCGGCGCTTTGCACTTGGTGCCTGCTTGCGGTACAGTACCATTCGTCCCACACTGGTCTCAGGAGACAGCATGAAGCAGCCCGCCAACACCTCCGAGAAAGTCCCCCTCGTCACCAAACTGGCCTTCGGATCGGGCGACGTCGGCCCGGCCGTGGCCACCGGCATCATGTCGTTCTTCCTGCTCTACTTCTTCACGGACGTGGCTCGCCTCAGTCCGGCCACCGCGGGCATCATCCTGCTGGTCAACAAGCTGTGGGACGCGGTCAACGACCCCCTGATCGGGATGCTCTCCGACCGCATTCACACCCGCTGGGGTCGCCGCCGGCCCTGGTTTCTCTTCGGTGCGATCCCGTTCGGCGTCACTTTCTTCCTGCTCTTCCAAGTCCCCAACCTGGGAGCCAGCGGCAAGTTCTGGTACTACCTCATCGTCTCCCTCATGCTGGACATCGCATTCACCGTCGTCAACGTGCCGTACACGGCCCTGACCGCCGAGCTGAGCCGCGACTACGACGAGCGGACCAGCCTCAACTCCTACCGGTTCGCCTTCTCCATCGGCTCGGGCCTGCTCGCCGCGTTCTTCCACCCGATCATCGTGGACGCCATCAAGCCGACCGGGGGCGAGGCGATGGGCTACGCAGTGTCCGCCGCCATCTGGGCAATCGTCGCCACCGTCCCCTTCTTCTTTGCCTTCTGGGGCACTTACGAGCGACACACGCCCGAAGAAGAGGCGCCCATGCCCTTCCTCGAAGGGCTCAAGGCTACGTTCAGCAATCGCGCCTTCCGTTATGTCACGGGCATCTACCTGCTCTCCTGGCTGGTCGTGCAGACGGTCTCCACCCTCGTGATCTACTACCTGACCTACTGGCTGCGCCGGCCAGAGCTGGTGCCCTTCGTGCTGCTCGGCGTGCAGGGCAGCTCCCTGATCTTCCTCTTCGTCTGGACCGCCATCAGCCGGCGCATCGGCAAGAAGGGCGTCTACACCTACGGCATGGTCTGGTGGATCATCGTCTCATTCCTGCTCTTCATCGTCCAGCCGTCGTGGCCGCCGTACGTGATCATCATCCTCGGCGTGCTGGCCGGCGTCGGGGTCGCGACCGCGTACCTGGTGCCGTGGGCCATGCTGCCCGACGTGATCGAGCTGGACGAGCTGAAGACGGGACGGCGCCGCGAGGGCGCGTTCTACGGCTTCTTCGTGCTGCTGCAGAAGCTGGGCCTGGCGTTGGGCCTCTTCCTGGTCAGCCAGGGGCTCGCCGTCTCGGGCTACATCACGCCGCCCCCGGGCACGACGACGCCCATCGTCCAGCCCGACAGTGCGCTGCTGGCCATCCGCCTGATGATCGGGCCCATACCGGCGCTCGTGCTGGCCGCAGGCATCCTGCTCGTCCACCGGTTTCCGATCACCAGGAAGGACCACGAGGCAACGCTTGCCGAGCTGGCGCGACGCCGGGCGCAGGCGGAGATGGCGCCATGAGGCGCCATGCGTAGGCGGCTCTTCCTGCTGCTGACCCTGCTTTCAGGCCTGCTCCTGCGTATGGTCCGCCTGGGCGCGGATAGCCTCTGGTACGACGAGACCGTGAGCGTCTACCTGGCCGGCAGCCCGATCCGCGAGCTCCTGCGCCACACCGCGGGCGACATCCACCCGCCGGGGTATCACGTCCTGCTCCGCGGGTGGCTCCTGGCGACAGGCTACGGCGACGGCAGGGCCGGCCCGCAGGGCCACGGCCTCGAGTTCATGGCCGCGTTCTTTTCCCTCTTCTTCGGCGTGCTGCTGATCGCGCTGGTCTACGCCGCCGCGCGCCGGCTCGCGGGGCACACGGTCGCGCTGGTTTCGGCCGCGCTGGTCGCGCTGAGCCCGTTCAATATCTGGTACAGCCAGGAAGTGCGCATGTACACCCTGGCCGCGGCCATCGGCGTGGTGGCGCTCTGGGCGCTCGCGCGCGCCACGACGCGCGGCGGCCGCCGCGCCTGGTCCGTGTACGCGCTCGCGGCCGCGGCCGGCATGGTTACCGTCTACTACTTCGCGTTTCTGCTGATCGCCGCCCTCGGCTGGGCGTTGGCCTACACGCTGAGCCGCCGCCGCCCCATCGCGCCGCTGCTCGTGGCCAATCTCGCTGCGCTGGCGCTCTATGCGCCGTGGCTGCCCATCGCCTGGCGCCAGGCGACCGACCCGCCCGTCCCGCCCTGGCGGACCGCGCCGAACGTGTGGCAGGCGCTGGTGGAGAGCTGGACGGCCCTCTCCCTGGGCCAGTCCGCGCCGGGATGGCTGTGGCCCGTCCTCGTGGTGGCCGCGGCCCTGGCCCTGCTGGGCCTCGTGACGCTGGCCCGATGTTCCCCGTCGCCCGGCGATCGGGTGGCCGGGCCCTGGCTGGCCGCCGGGTTGGCCGCAGGGGCGTTCGGCCCCCTCGTGTTGATCCTCGCCCTGTCGCTGGTCACACCGCTCTACCACGTGCGGTACCTGTTCACCTACAGCCCCGCGCTGTACGTCCTGCTGGCTGCCGGCCTGGTCGCGGTCGGGCGGCGCTGGCGTCCCCTGGCGATCGTGATCGCCCTCGTCTGGGTCCTGGCGGCCGGGGTGACCCTGCGCGCGTTCTGGGGCAACGCGGTCTACAGGGCAGACGACCACCGGGCCGCGGTGGCCGATCTGAGGGAGGCGTGGCGGCCGGGCGACGTCGTCCTGGTGAACGCCGGGTGGGCCTACACCGCCCTGATGACGTACGGGGACGGCGACATCGCGGGGCGCTACCGGATCACCGGCGCGCTGCCCGAGCCGCGGCTGGACGACGGCCTCGTGATGGTCACGACGGGCCACGTCGACGGCGATCCCGGGCTCGGCTGGGGCGACCTCCGGTC
The DNA here is from genome assembly GCA_964566325.1 of uncultured Anaerolineales bacterium. Lineage (GTDB taxonomy): Bacteria > Chloroflexota > Anaerolineae > CG2-30-64-16 > CG2-30-64-16 > JALOOB01. Next base: position 6,049 of record CAZMIS010000093.1, on the reverse strand, counting down.
GGACTTCTTCGCCACGCCGTCGACGCTCGCGCGGCAACAGGTGGCCGACCTCTTCGGGCGGTTCGGGCGGGTGTGGCATTACCGCATCTACGACACGGTGAACGACCCGGGAGGGCTGTTCCGCGACCTGTTGTCGCAGGGCGGGCGCCTGGTCGAAGACCAGGTGTACGGGGGTGAGGCGTTCCTGAGGCTGGAGGCGTATGCCAGCCCGCATGTGGCGTGGCCGCAGGATGGTCCGGCCGCCGCCTCGGGAGACCTGCAGGTGGCGTGGCAGCCCGTCGCGGCCGGGGTGGAGGCCGGGGACACGGTCTACGCGGAGGTATGGTGGCGGGCCGATGCGCCGCTCACCACGCTGCTGGCCACGTCGCTGAGGCTGGTGGACTCCGAGGGTCGCACCTGGGCCCAGCCGCCCGACGCCAACCCCTTCCAGCCCATGCACACGTCCGTCGAGTGGCAGGCCGGCTCGATCCAGCGCCAGGCCGTGGCACTGCGCATCCCCCTCGGCGTCGTGCCCGGACAATACGAACTGGTGCTCCTGCCCTACGAGTCGGGCAGCGGCCAGCCGCTGGAGATCACGGGGTCCGCAAACGGCGCCGCTCTTGCCCGGTCGGGCGGCTTGTCGCTCGGCCAGGTGACCGTCCGCCGGCCCGATCCCGCACCCCCGCGGGAACGCGCGCTGGCGCAGTTCGGTCCGCTGGCGCTGGTCGGGGCTGAGAGTGCGGCGGTGACGCTGTCGCCGGGCGACACCCTGACGGCTGAGCTGGTCTGGCAGGCGCGTGCGGCGCCCGGAGAGGCCTACGCGGTCGTGGTGCAGCTCGTCGACGCCGCGGGCCGGGTGGCCGCCAACGCGGAGTCGGAGCCCCTCGCCGGCCTCTACCCCACGACCGGGTGGGCGCAGGGCGAGGTGGTGCGCGACGTTCACCCCCTGGGCCTGCCGCCCGCCATGGCGCCGGGCGACTACCGGCTGATCGTTGGCGTCTACCGCGCGGCCGACCGGCAGCGCCTCACGACCCGGTCCGGCCTCCTCGCCACCACCGACCACTGGCAGATCAAGGCCATCACCGTCAGATGAGCGCGGACCCACGCGCAAGCGAAGCATCCTGAGCGGAGGGCGTCAGCCCGTAGTCGAAGGAGGCGGAGCGATCGACCGCTCAGGTTGCGTCCTTCGACTGCACTCCGCCGCCCATGCCCCTGGGCGGCGGAGTTCCGCTCAGGATGCTCGACGAGGCGCCCTTCTCCCCCGGCAAAACTCACCCTACAGCAGCTGCTCCAGCCGGTCCACGTAGCCCGCCAGAACCTCGAACGCTGCCTCCACCGGCTCGGGGCTCGTCAGGTCGACCCCGGCCGTCTTCAGCGCGTCCAGCGGATAGCGCGAGTTGCCGGCCTTCAGGAAGTCCAGGTAGCGGTCCACTGCACCCTCGTTGCCGTCGAGGATGCCGTGCGAGAGGGCATGTGCGCCCGAGATGCCGGTGGCGTACTGGTAGACGTAGAAGTTCATGTACATGTGGAGGAACTGGGCCCACGTGACGCCGATGCGCTCCCGGTCGAAGACCACCTCATCCGCGTAGCCCTCCTTGAAGAGGTCAGCCATGATGCCGATGAGGATGTCCGCAGAGAGAGGCCGGCCCTGCTCCGCGCGCGTGTGCACCTCCAGCTCGAACCGGGCCAGGGTGGGCATGATGAAGAAGTAGCGATGGTAGTTGGACATCGCCTCTTCGAGCAATGCGACCTGGAACGCGCGATCGGTCTCCGTGCGCAGCAGGTAGTCGCGCACCATGGCCTGGTTGAAATTGGAGGCCACCTCCGCCACGAACAGCGAGTAGCGGCCGTAGATGAACGGCTGCGTGCGCCGGGTGTAGTAGGAGTGCAGCGAGTGGCCCAGCTCGTGCGCCAGGGTGCTCAGGCTGAAGACGTCGTCCGCGTACGACATCATGATGAACGGATGCGTGCCGTGGCTGCCCGATGAGAACGCACCCTCCCGCTTGCCCTTGTTCCGCGCCCGGTCGACCCAGCGCTGCTCCACGCAGCCGCGGCGCAGGACGGCGACGTATTCCTCGCCGAGCGGAGCCATGCCCTCGGTGATCCACTGCACCGCCTGCCCGAACGGCACGAGGGGCCTGGCGCCGGAGAGCGGCGCCTTGATGTCGTAGACCTGCAGGTCATCGAGGCCGAGCACCCGCTTCCGCAGGCGCCAGTAGCGGTGCCACGTCGGCAGATGCTTCCGGAACGTCGCGATCAGGTTGTGGAACACCTCCACGGGCACGTCGTTCGGCCCCAGGGAGGCGTGCAGCGCGCTCTCGTAGTTGCGCACGCGCGCGTTGTATACGTCCTGCTTCACGGCCGCCGTGAAGGTCGCAGCGTGAGTGTTCTTGAACGCCAGGTAGCCGTCCGCGTAGTTCTGCCACGCGGTCCGGCGCACCTCGCGGTCCGCGTGCGTGATCAGGCTGCCGATGGAGGCCTGTCCGACCTCCAGCTGAGAACCATCCGACGCGACCGCGGGCTTGAAGGTCATATCGCCGTTGTTCAGGCTGTTGAAGATGCTGAACACGCTGCTGAAGGGGTCGGAGGCCAGCGCCAGCGTCTCCTCCACCTCGGCCGAGCGAAGATGGGGCTGCCGGCGGCGCAGGCGATCGACGTAGTGGGCCGTGTACGCCAGCGCGGGCGTGGTCGCGATCCACTGCTCCAGCGTGTCGAACCCGATCGATACAAGCTCCGGATCCAGGAAGGAGACGGTGGCCGCAAACCGTGCCATGAGGCTGCGCGCCTGGCCGGCCCGCGCCGCCGCGACCTGGTCACCCGTGTCGACGGAGGTGCCGTTGCTGGCATACAGGTTGATCTTGCCCATCTCGATGGCCGCGGCCTGGTACGCGTCTAGGAAGGCAAGGAGCGTCTCCGGTTCGTCGCCGAGATGGCCACGGTACGCACTGAGGGCAGGCAGGCGGCTCTCGACGTCGCGGCAGGCGGCCTCCCAGCCGGCCGGAGACGCGAACACGCTCTCCAGATCCCACGTCTCTTCCAGCGGAACCTCCGAGCGCAACGGCAAAGTACGGCTTTCAGTCATCGGTTAGTCTCCTTCGGTCAATGAAAAAGGGGCAAGCCGGTCGTGGCTTGCCCCTTCATGATGCCTGGTCGTGCACCCAGTATCGAAACTCGTCACTCGGCTTGCACACATCCGGCTTGCTCAGGCCAGGCAACCCCGTGACACCCAGAAGTGACCGCTTAGGGCTGCTACCTTCCGGTCCTGACCCAGTTCACAGGCTCCCGCCGCACAGGACCCAGCCATCCACGCTCACCGGCAGGCAGTCCCGCTGACCGCAGATCCTCCACGGGGAATTCGATCCCGCTGTAGCGGATTGCGGGTTACAGGGCACCGCTAGCTCCCCATCTAGCACGACCATGCACGAGTATAACCCACGCGGGGGGTCATGTCAAAGAACGACTGTCCTTACTTCCCCTCCGAGCCCTCGGCGATCTTTCCCAGGCCCGAGACCAGGCTCGTGAACTCCAGCGGGAAGATGAACTTCGTGGACGCGCCCGCACCCAGGTTCTTCAGCGTGTCCAGGTACTGAAGCTGCATGGTCTTCTGATCGAGGGTGTGCGCGGCCTCGTAGATCTTCGTCAGCGCCATGCTGTAGCCATCCGCATTGAGGATCGCAGCCTGCCGTCCGCCCTCGGCGGTCAGGATGGCTGCCTGCCGGGCGCCTTCTGCCGTCAGGATCGCGGCCTGCTTGGCGCCCTCGGCCACCTTCACCGATGCCTCGCGCTTGCCGTCGGCCTCGAGGACGACCGCGCGGCGCTCGCGTTCGGCCGCCATCTGCCGGTTCATTGCCGTCTGGATCTCGCGCGGGGGCACGATCTCGCGGATTTCGACGCCCGTGACCTTGACACCCCACCGCTCCGTGATCTCGTCCAGCTTGGCGCGCAGGACGTGGTTGATCTGCTCGCGTTTGGCCAGCACATCGTCCAGCGGGATGTCGCCGATCACCGCGCGCAGGGTGGTGGTCGCGATGCCCTGCGAGGCGCCCGCAAAGTCACGCACCTTGAGGACTGAGAGCCCCGGATCGACCACCTTCCAGTAGATGAGAAAGTCGATGTCGATCGGCGCGTTGTCCTGGGTGATACACGTCTGTGACGGGATCTCGAGGAAATCCTCGCGCAGGTTGACCTTCGTGACCTGGTCGATCACCGGCCACAGCCAGACCAGGCCCGGACCGCGCTCGCCCGCGAAACGACCCAGCCGGAACAGGACAAGCCGCTCGTAGTCGCGCACGATCCTGATCGGCCGGAAGGCGATGAGGAAGAACACCGCCAGTACCAACAACACAAGGATGACCAGGGCTAGTTCAGCCATCGAGAACACTCCCTTCTGAATCAACGACCGCGCGCTCCACCCGGAGGCGCAGGCCGTCCAGGCCAACGACGCGGATGCGCGCGCCCTTCGGGATCACCTCGCCCTCGGGCGCCTCCGCGGTCCATTCCTCGCCTTCGATATTGACGATGCCGTACGGATCGAGCACCTGCCGCGTCAGGCCGGCCTTGCCGACCACCAGCTCGCGCCCCATTGCCAACGGGCGCAGCTGCGCCTTGAACGCGGCCGCAACGCCCAGGAAGAAGAAGGCGCCCACGCCCAGGGTGGTCGCGCCGATCAGCCACGGGTTGAGCCGCGCCCCGGGCACGGCCGTCATCGGCAGATCTGCCCAGGGAGGCGTGAACATCAGCAGCGAGCCGATCAGGAACGCCGCAATGCCTCCGATGCTCAGCGCCAGGCCGGTGACCTTGATGTCGATCAGCAACATGGCGACGCCCGCGATGATCAGCGCGGGGCCCAACCAGTTCGTGGGCAACTGCAGCAGCCCGTATAGAGAAAGCAGCAGCATCAACGTGCCGGCGACGCCCGGGCCGACCGCCCCGGGCGTGGAGATCTCGGCGATCACCGCCAGCAGCCCCAGGACGAACAGCAGGTAGACGATGTTGGGATTGGCGATGAAGGTGAGGAACCGGTCCATCAACTCGATACCGGTTGGGTCGCGAATCACCGGCGCTGGGGTGCAGCCACCCAGAAGTGCACCCAGGCCGGCGAGCAACGCCGCGGACCACGGTGCGCGATGACGAGAGGAACTTCGGAGCATAGAACCTCCATTCCCTGCTGATGAAGTCAGTATACCTTAAATGGCGGGATCGTGCTTGTCAGGAATCTGATTTGTGCCTGACAAGGAGACGATAGCGGAGAACCGGGGGCAACGAAAAGCCGGATGATCGTGGATCACCCGGCTTGTGAGGCGGAGAGGGAGGGATTTGAACCCTCGATCCCTTGCGGGATACGCGATTTCCAATCGCGCGCACTCGGCCGAACTATGCGACCTCTCCCCACCGGCAGTGATTATAGTTCATCTTGCCCCGCCGATCAAATCCGATACCCCGAATTCGTGGGCGGCGGCAATCCTGTAGGGTGACGTATGACCCTCATCATAGCCTCATGCGACAGAGGCGACTACAATGAGAGGGACATTGCCGTCGCCTGAACATTCGACGCGCTTAACAAAGAAACCCCACGCAGCGTGGGGTTCTTGGTTCTATGGCGGAGAGGGTGGGATTCGAACCCACGATCCCTTTCGAGGATACGCGTTTTCGAGACGCGCGCACTAGGCCAACTATGCGACCTCTCCGTACACGGGTATTATCTTATCACATGAACCACTCGACGGCAAGAAGAGGGCCATCAGCGATGAAAGACAAACTCGAAGAACTCCGTGAGATGCGCACCAAGGCGAAGCTGGGAGGCGGGCAGAGCCGCATCGACGACCAGCACAAACGCGGCAAGCTCACCGCACGGGAGCGCATCGATGCGCTCGTGGATGCAGGCTCGTTCCAGGAGCTGGGCCGGCTCGCCACGCACAACTTCAGCGACTTCGGCATGGCCGAAAAACGCTACCCGGGGGATGGCGTCGTGACGGGCTTCGCCAAGGTCGACGGTCGACGCGTGGCCCTCTATGCGCAGGACTTCACCGTCCTCGGCGGATCCTTCTCGGAGGTCCAATCGCAGAAGGTG
>CAZMIS010000092.1:0-11575 GCA_964566325.1 uncultured Anaerolineales bacterium | reverse complement strand
CGGCCTGCGCGATCTCCAGATCGCTGGGTACGGGTGTCAAACGCTTCATAGTTCGTGAGCCTCCATAGTGGGGTTAGGGTGTCTTGAGACTAAATGCACATTGTCCAATCATACGATATCGATGTCGTGGGTGCCATGACATCGGTCATAATGGGGGCGTGACCGGACTTCGACATCTGCCGCGGATCACACCTTAAAAATACGCTATATTTGCAGAATTGCCCTCCGGGTAACCATTAATAGCGTGACTTTTTGTAGCCACTTTGCGTCTTGAGTAGTGTATTGCATGCAAACGCTAGCGTGCGACGTCTGGAACAAGTCGCTGGTCAGGAGGCACTCCATGGCACTATACTCACGGACGCTGAAGGCCGATGAGCGGCCCCGGCTCGAAGATCTGTTGAAGAGCAGTGATGAAGAGCTTGCGCGTCGTGTGCAGATCATCTTACTTTCGGCCCAGCGGGTGGGCGTGCATGAAATCAGCACGCGCGTTGATTTGCATCCCATCAACGTGCGGAAGTGGATCCACCGGTTCAATCGTTTTGGCTTGAAGGGATTGTATCCACGGCGCTCTCCCGGCCGGCCCCGGCTTTTCACCCGTGCCCAGCGCGAAGCCATCGTGGGCCTCGCGACCACGGATCCCCGCGTGCTCGGGCTGGAATTCGACTCCTGGTCACTTCAGCGGCTGCGGTCTCAACTCATCGAGCGCGGGGTGATGAACGACGTCAGTGCGGAGACGATTCGGCAGGAGCTACTGCGGAGCGGATTGGTGTTCGAGGAACGGCGCTGGGTATCGACGCCCGGATGATCGTTTGCTCTCTGAGTGGCCGCCAGCGGGCACGTCATGCGCCTTCATTCCGGAGGTGAATGCACCCACGGACGGCCACACGCTTTCCACATCGCCCTCGAGCGGTCAGAAACGAGTGATCGAGGGCAGCCACAGCTTGATGGGATCCACCTCGCCGCTAAGGCTTTCGTAGACTGCTGCCGTACCAGCCAGAGCCTGATACACCCAGGTCAGCGCCACCCCGCTCGTGGCATTCGTCAGGGATACATCCGAGAACAGGCCCGGCTGGGTCGCCATGACCCGTGCCGCGGGCCATACCTGTGTATTTGGCGCAGCCGAGGTCACGCTCACCCCGGTTCCTTCGTCCCAAGCGATATAAAGTAGTCCGTCGCTGCCTAGCCGCAGGTCGAGGCCGCGAATCAGATCGCGCCGGACGCCCACATCGACCGGTCGCGGCCAGTACAGCCCGCGGCCCATGTCATAGCGAATCTGCTGCTCGTCGTTGCACCAGGCAAGGTGGATGAGGCTGTCACCCGTGACCACAATCGAGACGCCGATGGCATCCGCCCCAGGGCTGAAGGAAGCGTTCGACGACACGTTGACCGGGAGGCCCCAGAAACCGTCCTTTCGTTCGCTTTGGTAGATGTCGAAGTGTCCCCAGGTATCGACCCCCGTGGGAACACGGTCCTGCCAGGCCAGAATGAGCGTCTGTTCCGGCGAGATCGCGACTGCAGGGCTTTGGCCGCGGCCATTGGTCACCGGGCTGCTGGTCCAGTACTTGCCGTTCCAGGCCCCGGTGTGGATTGCCCACGAGCCAGATGTGGTGTCCATCCAGGCAAGGTGAATTTTGCCGCTGGCATCGGCAACGATCGACGGATCGGCTGACCGGCCGGACGTGTAGGATGCATTCACGGGCGCGGTCCAGCCGCTGCCAATCAGGCGAACGTGGTAGACATCGTAGTTGCCCATGAACTCGTTGACGAAGACGACGTGCAGGCGACCCTGCCCGTCGAACAACGCGGAGGGTGAGACGCCGGTTGCGATCTTGCGCGGGAGTCCCCACCCGTCGCCGGGCGCCCGGGATGCATGATAGATCGCTCCGAGCGACTCGAATACCACATGCGCCGTGCGATCGGGGGCGAAGAGCAGGGTAGGTGCGGAAGCCTTCGGCAGCTTCGACACAATCGGAGCCGGTGCAGACCAGGTCGACATGGTCCCGGCCGCGGCGGCAGGAGCCAGGGCGTCCTTCCTGGCCTCCAGCGCGGTCTCACCCGCCAGGACTTCCTGAGCCACGATCACGCCATTCCGGAGCTGGACACCCCTGAGCACCACTTCGCCGGGACTTTGCGCTGAAGCCAGGCGATCCGTACGACTGTAGTCGAGCGCCTGCTGGCGGACCTGGTCGGTGCTAAACCACACCGGATGTCCGGCGATCTGCGGCAGCGTGTCAGCTATGCCCTCTGTGAGCGTGCCCGCGACAACCACTGGCGGCGGCTGCTCGAGCCACGCGAGGTTGGCGGCAATCTCCTGACCCGCAATGGGGCTTCCGTCGATGACGGCTTCGACCCCGGCCGCCAGCACGGCCCGATCCTCATCCACGTAGGTCTCGGGAGAGACCCGAACGGTCCACGGCGCACTTCGTCCGTCCTCGAAGACGGTCACGTCCCAAGTGTGGTTCTCGGACCCGACTCCCGCGACGCCCACCACGTAGGCGTCGACCTTCGTGTCGATGCCCGGGTCGACGATACGCGTGCTCTCGGCAATCAGCCGTCCGTCTCCAGCCACCTTGGCCTCGACCTCGGCTCTGTCGCCCTGGTTTGCGTCCTCCTCGGGCTGCACCGCGAGCTCAATCGACCGGCCATCGATCACCCACTCGGCCTCCGATGCACGCTCGACCGTGCCCTCGATCTGGACAGGCGCCTGTGTGCCCGCGGGCACGAGCACCTCTATCTGCTCGGCAACCCAGTCGCGACCGGAACGGCGCGCCTGCACCGAAACCAGATCGTTGATGGCCACGTGGGCTGCGGCCAGCACCCCGTCGGGCACCGTGACCACTGTCTCGCCGACCACCATATAGGGTTTCTGGATCTTCGACACGAGACCCATGAACTGGCTGAGTGGGGAGGGAGCGCCGGCCGGGCGCAGGATGTGGATCGTCTCTGCAAGGAGATACTGAGGCGTTCGTACGCCCCAGACGACCACCCACGCGCCCACTTCCCGAGTGCCGCCCCGCTCCACAATGGTGGTGGACGCGTCGAGCCGGACCGTGGTCTGATCGACCAGCCACGTGTCGGCGGCCATGGATTTGATCAGGCCTTCGATGCTCGTGGAAGTTGCCGAAGTTGGATCGAATCCCTCTCCGCCAGTACCCGCGCTCAACTGCGCCGGCCAGAGTAGCGCCAGCGCAAGTAGCAGGCTCACGGCCAAAGGCAGGCCGCGCCGCGAAGTATTATGGTATGGGATCACGAGTCCCCCCAACTTTCAGGGTGCTGGGGTCGGGGTCGGCTCGCTTGGGGCAGGATCGGTCGGTTCGGGGGTGGGTGTACCGGTTGGCGTCACCGTGGGCCCAGGCGTTGCACTCTCAGTCGGTGCAGCGGTAAGCGTCGCGGTTGGCTCGGCCGTCGATGTCTCAGCGGGCTCGACCACGACGATGATCGTCGCGATAAGGCTCCCGTCGGGCATCTGCAGGGCTCTCACTTGGGCCTGGCGGCCAACGGCCGGCGAACCCACGAATTGCGTCTGGTCGTTGATGGCAATGGTGCGGCCATCGATCGTGATCGAGCTGTCGCTCACTGCTTCGATGATGCCATCGATCTCGACTTCGAAGATACGGATGGCGGTGATGCTGGTCGCCCACAACTCGTTGTTGGCCTGGCGAAGCGCTCGCACCTGCACCAGGTCACCGACCGTCGGGCTATCTTCCAGCTGCGTGTCACCGGTGACCTTGACCTGTTGGCCCCCAATGGTCCACCACTCGCCGTTGATGGCTTCGACGACGTCCCGGAATTCGTAGGGCTCCGGAGTAGCCGGGGGCGGCGCCGTGACCACGATGTTGAGGGCCAACGGCAGCGCACCGGACCGGAACTGCACTTCTGCATCGACGACAGAGCCGATCTCCGGCGTGCCGCTGATCGACGTTGAGGCGTTCACCTCGACGTCCTGATCGTTGATCGTCCAGATGCTGCCGTTCATCGCCGTAAGGCGTCCGCTCACCCGGCCTCTGTTGATCTCTCTCGTCGGCACGAGCGTGGCGGTGGGCGTCCTGGTCTGAGTCGGTGTCCAGGTGCGGGTCGGCGTCGGCGTGCGGGTCGCGGTCGGTGTGGCCGTGCGGGTTGCGGTCGGCGTAGGCGTCGCGGTCGCAGTCGCGGTGGGCTGGTCGGTCGGTTCGGCCGGCGTCACGCCCTGGAGCGACAGGAACGGCGCCACGACCGCTGTCGGCGTCATGGTCGGACTCGGCGTCGGCGCCAACGTCGGTACATTCAGCGTCGGCGTTTCCTGCGGAACTGTATTGCCCCGGTCTTCAGGACCTGAAGCATCGGGCGGCAACACCTCAGCGTAAAGCAGCCGCAACGTCCCATCACCCGGCGCCTGCATCCGACCTCGGACCGACGCCCCGATCATCGGTGTGCCTTCGATCTTTGAGCTGGGCTGGAGCTGTACTTCGACTCCCGATACCACCCAGCTATCCGGACCAAGCGATTCGATGATTCCCTGCAGTATTAAGTTGTCAACAGTCCGCCTTCGGTCGACGACCGCTTTCGCTTCATCGACCCGGCGCTGGCCGTACACTGCTTCCAGGTCCTCACGTGCCTCGTCGTCGAAAGTGAAAAACAACCGAACGTTCTCGGTTCCCGTCTTGACGCCGAAGAGGAGGTCGCCAGGAAGAGCGCTGGCAGCCAGGGTAACACTACCAGTAATGAATATACCACTAATAATTACAATTAGCAAAATCGCGAAAAGACCCACAGGCCGGGTGTGGGGTGCGGTTGGGCCAGGGTTCAGGATGGCCTGCCACCAGGGGCGAGCGGCTCCCCGCCGCTGCAGGCGGGCAACCTGGGACATGAAGATGCCGCGGCTGCGGGCCGCGACGACCGGCGAACGAGGGGGAACAGGAGTCAACTCGCGCACACTGGAGACCGCACGCAGCAGTGGCTCAAGCTCAGAGGCCTGCTCCGGATAACGTTCAAGGCAGGCAGCGACAGAGACTCCTGCCAGAATCATGTCGGAGCATTCGGCCAACAAGGCGCTGATCAGATCGTCGTGGCGGGCTTTCATAGTTCCATCACCCGTCGCAATGCAAGCACTGCCCGATACTGCAACGCTTTTACCGCGCCTTCGGCCTTATCCAACATCTCCGCAACTTCAGCAATACTCAAATCTTCCAGGAATCGGAGCGAAATGACCTGGGCCTGCTCGTCGGTCAGCTTCGCCAGAGCGGATCGCAATCGCTCCCTCTCAAACTGCGTCTCGGAAGAGCGCACCGGGTCTCCGGTCTGAGCCTGCACCGGGGCCGCGTCCTCCAGATCCACGAACGTCGCTCGCTTCCTGCGCCGATAATGGTCGATGACAAGGTTATGGGCGATCCGGTAAAGCCAACCGGAAAATGAAGACCGCCAGCCTCGCCCCGTCTGAACGGCTTCCAGCATTCTCATGAATACCTGGCCCGTCAGGTCCTCCGCAACGTCCGGCTGTCCAACCCGGTGATAGATGTACGAGTAGATCCTGTCAACGTACTGATCGTAGATCACACCCAGGGCAGCCGGCTCGGCGCGCAGCGCTTGATCCAGCACGGCCTGCCAATCTGGCGGTTCATTGCGCGTGCCATCACCTTTGAAGACGCCAAAGGTCGCAAAAGATAACGCCCAAACGAGCCAATTAAGCAAACTCATTGCAAATTCGTGGGCCCACGCGTGGCCACTATTGTCTCAGTTGTGCCGCATTCCACGTTACGACGATGCGCTGGATGGCCGTTGCACCGGCGAGCAGCGCGATCAAAGCCAATGCCAGGGTGAGTTGCCCCGTCAGCAATCCGAGAATCAGGACCACGAGTCGCTCGAAGCGAGTGAAAAGGCCTTCCTTGCACTGTAGTCCGATACCCTCGGCGCGTGCCCGCGTGTAGCTGACGAGCAGGGACATGGCCAGCGCGGTGATCGCCAGCATGGCTCCACGATCATCGTTCGCCTGCAGGTACACCCAGAGAATTGCCACGTAGATGGCCACTTCGGCCCAACGATCGAGTGTCGAATCAAGGAAAGCGCCGAAAGCCGTAGTCTGGCCCGTGATTCGAGCCAAGGAGCCGTCGACGGCGTCAAAAGCCAAAGTCACTATCAGGAGTACGCCCGCGAGGAGCAGACGCCCGCTTGCCAGAACACCCGACACCGCAAGCGTCATGAAGAAGCCCAGAACCGTAACGGCGTTGGGGGAGAATCCCAACGACCCAAGGAAGCGCGCAACGGGTTCGATGAGTCGCGCAGTCCAGGCTCTCGCCAGGTTTGATACCATAAACTCATGCCTTTAAGGACAAGGACGATAAATGCAAGTACAATATACATGAAGGTTGCGCAACTGTCAACCGCTTGCTACATCAGCAAAACTATGCTAAAGTCCAACGGTGGACAGCCATCCTTGTCGCAGCGGTGATGCTGTGTCTCAACGAATTCGTCACGATCCGTCCCACTCACTCCTCCAGGAAGCCGCTGAGCTCCTTCGTACGTCCAGGCACGTAGTCGCCCTCACTGGGGCAGGTATAAGCACCCCTTCAGGCATCCCTGACTTCAGGAGCGAGTCCTCGGGCCTTTGGAGGCAGATCGAGCCGCTCGAAGTGGCGTCGCTATGGGGCTACCACGACAAGCCGGAACGGTTCTACACCTGGTTCAGACCGCTGTTGCACATGATGCTTAAGTCCCGTCCCAACGAGGCGCACGAGGCCCTGGCTCGGATGGAGGCGGCGGGCTGCCTGGCGGTGGTCGTGACTCAGAACATCGATTCGCTGCACCAGGCGGCCGGAAGCCGGCAAGTCGTGGAATTGCACGGTCACACCCGAACGATGACCTGCCTGGCGTGCGGCAGGAGAGTCCCGTCCGGGCCTATTCTGGAGGACGTGTTGAGGGATGGGCTGCCGCCACCATGTCCCGCGTGTGGAGGTCTCCTCAAGCCCGATGTCGTGCTCTTCGGCGAACCACTGCCCTACGACATGTTGTCCCGCGCACAGCACGAGGCGCTGCGCGCCGACGTGATGCTTATCATCGGCTCATCGCTCGAGGTGATGCCCGCGGCCGACCTGCCACTTCTGGCCAAGCGCCGCGGCGCAAAACTCGTGCTCGTGAATCGCACGCCTACTGCGCTCGACGACTACATGGACCTCGTGCTGCGGGCGGATGTCGTCAAGGCGGTCGGCGCCCTCGCTGAGGTCGTGTGTGACGTGGCGATGGAGCAGGGGGGCAGCGCGGCGTAGGACAGCGGCGCGTCTTTGGCGGCAGGAGCCTAATCTGCGATGTCCGCAAGCGCCGCGCCCAGGAGCATCACGAGCGGATCCACCGGAACGAAAACCCCGGCGCCTACCTCGCCCGCGCTGATCTCGATGCGATCGAACAGCACGGCTGTCTCGTCGATGTAGACCGGCCAGCCCTTGTCCAGCAGCGCCAGCGGCGAGATTCCGCCCTTCTCGAGCCCGGTCAGACGCTCGGCGTCCTTGTGTGCTGCCATCCGGATGCCCTTCTCGCCACTGGCCCGCGCCATCTTCTTGAGATTCAGCTGGCTGTCGCCCGGCACCAACGCGAGCATGGGGCGGGCCCCGGCGCGTTCCGGGAGGACGACCAGCGTCTTGAAGGTTTGTCCGGGGGGCAGACCGATCGCAGACGCAACTTCGGCCGCGGAGAGGTGATCGACCACATCGTACCAGACCGGGTCGTACGGCACGCCGTGGCCTTCCAGCACCTTCATCGCGAGGGTCTTGGCCGGTATCCGCATGCTGGTCTCCCGAGCTTAACCAAGTTCGCCGCACGCGCCATCGGGCGTGCGGCGAACATCAGAGGACCAGACGCTAGCGCCTGGTCAGCGGCAGATACAGCTTCCGTGCATCCTGGGGCATTGCGTTGGCGAAGTAATAGCCCGTTCCGATCCGCGAGGTGGCTACGTACACATCGCCTGCCCGATCTCCCACGGTCGACTTGATGAAGGTCACGATATCGGCCGTCCCATCGCCGTTGAAGTCACCGACACCGCAGAATTCCTGATTGATGCAGAAGAAGTCGTTCCACTTCGGCTGGTCCAGGAAGCGCGTGCCGTCCGACAAGCCCACGATCACGTCGCCGACGGTCGCAGGCGCGGTGGCCGCGTAGTCGCTGCGCAGGAAGGTGACGATGTCATCATGTCCTTCGCCATCGACGTCGGCAATGCGGCACTGCTCGTTGCCTGCGCAGAAGAAGTCGTGCCACTTCACACCATTCAGAAAGCCGGAGCCGGTCGAAAGGCCCACGTAGACGTTGGCATTGCTGCCCTTGGCAAAGGTGATGATGTCGTCCCGCCCATCACCGTTGAAGTCGCCTGTGTCGCACCACTCGTTCTGAATGCAGAAGAAGCCGTTCCACATGCCCACCGTGACGAACTGGGCGGCATTGGGCACAGACAGCGCAACGTTGACCTCACCTGCCCGCTGATTGCCGTAGGTGTTTCTGAGGAAGGTTACGATGTCGTCCGCGCCATCGCCGTTGAAGTCGCCGACCTCGCACCACTCCGGATTGGGGCAGAAGAAGGTGTTCCAGATGGTGGAGTTGCCGAAGCCGTTCCCCGTCGACAGCGTCACGTAGACCAGTCCGTTCGTCACCCGGCTGAACGACACGAGGTCATCCACGCCATCTGCATTGAAGTCGCCTACCTGGCAGTTGTCCTGTCCCAGGCAGAAATACTCATGCCACTTCTGAGGCGTGCCGAAGGAATAGCCGTTGGACAGCGCGACGAAAACGTCGCCTTCACCGACGCCCAACTGCGTGCTTCGCACCACGTAAGCGATGTCCGTGTAGTTGTCGCCATTGAAGTCACCGGTCAGGCATTGCTCCTGATTGACGCAGAAGTAGTCGGCCCATTTGCCGGGAGGGTTGCCGGCGGTGAGGATGAACCCCGTCGCCGTGCCGGTCGCCAGGGCGACGAATGCGGAGCCGGATTGCTTCACAAAGCGAACGATATCGTCCCGACCGTCGCCGTTGAAGTCGCCGACCGCACAATCCTCACCGGGCACACAGAACACCTCGTGCCACTTCTGTCCGGCCAGGAAGGAGTTGCCGCCGCTCAGCGCAACGTACGTATCGCCGTACGTCGACGGGTTCTCCGGGTAGCCGCTCCGCGCGAAGGCCAGGAGATCATCCATGCCGTTGCCGTCGAAGTCGCCTATCTCGCATTGCTCGTAGCCCGGGCAGAAGTAATCCTGCCATTTGGCGGGCGAAGCATTGAAGCTGCCGCCCTGCGAGAGCGCTACATTGACGCGGCCGGGCGTGACAGCGCTGCGCTGCGCGAAAGCGGCGACGTCGTCCCGACCGTCACCGTTGAAGTCACCTACCTTGCACAGCTCGTCCTCAATGCAGAACACGTCCTGCCACTTTCCGACGGCCATGAACTGGTTGAATCCGTTGGAGAGAGCGACCAACACGTCACCACCGTCGACGCCGGTATAGAGGCTCTGCTTGAACAGCACGATGTCCGCACGGTTGTCGCCATTGAAGTCGCCCACGTCGCAGAGTTCCTGGTTGATGCAGAAGTACGGATGCCAGAGCGCCGGCTGGCTGAACCCGGTCCCGCTGGAGAGTGCCACCATCACATTGCCGGTGGGGTAGGCGCCGCCACTGCGCGCGAAGTTGACGATGTCGTCGCGGTTATCGCCGTTGACGTCGGCCACCCTACAAATCGAGCCACCGGTGCAGAAATACTCGAGCCACTTCGCGCGCGGCTGGAAGCTGGCGCCGGTTGAAAGGGCGACCAGCACATCGCCCACCTCCGCACCCACCGCGAAGTCGCCCTTGAGGACCGCGACATCGTCGCGGCCATCGGCGTTGAAATCGCCTGTGAGGCAGACGTCGTTCCCGCTGCACAGGACGCCGGTGTTGAACGACTGTGGCTCTGCAAAGGGTCCGGCAACCTCAGGACCCGGGACGGCGAAGGCCGGCACGCCGTCGGAGTAGCCGCCTGCCGCGTAAGGATCGTCCGGTTTCGTCAAGCTGTTCTGGAGCGACTCCTGCAGCGTCTGCTCCGAGGGTTCACGCGTGGCGCCGAGCGGCGTGTTCGCTTCTTCGATCGGGGCTGCTGCGGCGATGCCGGCGCCGATCGTAATCAGCAGGATCAGAGCCAGCGTAAAGGCCCTACGATTCGTACTCACGAAAGATTCTCCTTTCATCTGGGACGTACGGTGTGTGCATGAAAGATGTTACCTGAGACGTTGGCGTTTGGCAAGCCGTCTCCAGTGTGTGCTGCTTCACCGACACGATCGTGCATGTGTCGTAAGCTCAAACGTAGGACGCTGTGCGAAGGATTCGGTTCCAACGTTGCACGGCCAGATCTGAGCTGAAGGTAAGGTTCGATGAAAACACGAAACAACCGTGCGCGATGGCTCACCGCCAGCGCTGCTCTGATGGTAGTGGCTACGCTGGTGGGCTGCAGCGAACGGATGGCCGGAGACCAGAACCCTCTCACGCCGACCGTGGCAACCGCCTCGCTGCCGACCCTGCCGCCCACCGTGGTGGCCACACAACCTGTCTCTACCCGTGAGGTTCCGGGCACCCAAGAACTGCAGCCGACAGCCACTGTGGCTGCGACGCCTCCTCCAGCACCGGCAACAGCCACGGAACTGCCTCCCGCGCCGGGTCCGACTGCCACGCCAGAGGTGGTGGTTGAGCCCGTGAGCCGGCCCGAGTTAGACACGATCCGGCTGGCGCTGGCGCCGGTTGCGGACGGCCTGTCCGCCCCGGTGTTCGTCACCCATGCAGGGGACGGCAGCGGCCGCGTGTTCATCGTTGAAAAGACCGGGTCCATTCGCATCCTGGCAGAGGGCCGGCTGCTCGACGCGCCCTTTCTCGACCTGGCAGATCGGGTGATCAGTTCCGGCTACGAGCAGGGTCTCCTGGGTCTTGCCTTCACTCCCGACTACGCAGCGAGCGGCCTCTTCTTGGTTAACTACACGGATCGCAGCGGCGATACGGTCGTATCGCGTTTCCGCGTCACGACGGACCCCGAGGTCGCGGATGAGACAAGCGAGGTGCGGGTGCTGCGCATCGACCAGCCCGCGGCGAACCACAACGGCGGCATGCTGGACTTTGGGCCGGACGGCCGGCTGTGGATCGGCACGGGAGACGGTGGCGGCGCGAACGACCGCTACGGAAACGGCCAAAACCCTGCGACACTGCTCGGCAAGATGTTGCGGCTGGATGTGACCCTGGATCCGGCGCAACCGTACACTGTCCCGGCGGACAACCCGTGGGTGGCTGGTGATTGGAACGGGCAGAATGTGGCGGACGAAGTGTGGGCCGTCGGTCTGCGCAACCCCTGGCGCTACAGCTTCGACGCCTGCACGGGCGATCTCTACATCGGCGAGGTCGGCCAGGACGACTACGAAGAGGTCGACATCGAGCTCGCCGGACAGGGCAACAAGAACTACGGCTGGAAGACCATGGAGGGACTCAACTGCTTCTCGCCCAAGAACGGCTGCGATCAGACCGGCCTGACCCTGCCGGTCACCGAGTACAATCACCTCACCGGCAAGTCGATCAGCGGCGGCTACGTCTACCGCGGCGCCAAGATGCCGGG
>CAZMIS010000091.1:0-11726 GCA_964566325.1 uncultured Anaerolineales bacterium | reverse complement strand
CACAGCCCAGGCCGCCTCCTCCTGATCTCCTTTACCCTAACGGTGAACAGTTACGTGCGGCCCCAACTTTGACAGTTGGGCCAAGTCCGCGTAAAATTGAAGGGTTGCCGACCGGTTGAGCATCTCCGGTCGCTTTGTCTTGGCATCGAACGCCGGCCGTTCTTGGTGACGGCCAGCACTTCTCTACAGACACAGATCATCTGGTCACCCTGCCGAGGAGGGGATATGGCGAGTTTCACTACCGCGCAAATCAGGAATGTGGTCTTGATCGGGCACAGCAGCTCAGGCAAGACGACTCTTGCAGAGTCCATGATCTTCAACACGGGCGCCACGAGCCGGCGCGGGCGCGTCGAAGACGGAACCACTGTGGCAGACTGGGATGAAGAGGCGATTCGCAGGCGCATTTCCGTCAGCGCGTCCGTGATCCCGTGCGAGTACAAGGGACACAAGATCAACGTGCTCGACACGCCGGGGTTCATCGACTTCCTCGGAGAGACCAAGGGTGCGGCCGCGGTAGCAGATGCCGGGATCGTGTTGCTGGACCCTGTCTCCGGCGTCGAGGTCGGCACGGAGCTCGGTTGGGGCTACCTGGACGAGGCGTCGCTGCCCCGCATCGTGTTCGTCAACAAGATGGACCGCGAGAACGCCAGCTTCGAGACCACCCTCGCCAACCTGCGCAGCCAGTTCACCGGCGCCATCGTGCCGGTGCAGCTGCCGATCGGCGCTGGGGGCGACTTCAAGGGCGTGGTCGATCTGATCACCCTGCAGGCGACCATCGGCGACGGCGGCGCGGCGTCGGAGATCCCCTCGGGCATGGCAGCCGAAGTTGAAGCGGCCCGCACGCAGCTCGTGGAGGCTGCGGCCGAGGGCGACGACGAGCTGATCATGAAGTATCTCGAGGGAGAGGAACTCAGCGCGGAGGAGATCGGCGCGGGCCTGCGGGCCGGCATCTCTTCGGGCAAGGTCATCGCCGTCTTCTGTGGCTCGGCGGTCAACAACGTCGGCATTCGCAGCTTCATGGATGCGATCATCGGCTTCCTGCCCGACCCGACCTCGCACGAGGTCGTGGCCACGCGGGCGGATGGCGAGGAAGAGGTTCTCAGGGCGGATGCCACCGGTCCCCTGGCGGCATTCGTCTTCAAGACGGTGGCCGATCCGTACGTCGGCAAGATCTCCTATTTCCGGGTCTTCTCGGGGATCCTGACGGGGGACTCGCGCGTCTACTCGCTCCCGAATGCTGTGGAGGAGCGGATCAGCCAGGTGTTCCACCCGCGCGGCAAGGAGCAGATGCCTACGCACGAGGTTACGGCAGGCGATATCGGCGTCGTGACCAAGCTGGGCTCGACGGCGACCAACCACACGTTGTGCGACCGGGCTCACCATCTCAGCGTGCCGCCGCCGGCCTATCCGGATCCGCTATACTCCGTGGCCGTCACGCCCAAGACCAAGGCAGACTCTGCCAAGATGGGGCCGACGCTGGGCCGCATTACGGAAGAGGATCCCACGCTGGAGGTGCGCACGGAGCAGGGCACCTCGGAGACGATCCTGTCCGGCATGGGCGAGGTGCATCTCGACCTGGCAGTGCGGCGCATGGAGAGCAAGTTCGGCCTCGGCCTGTCGACCTCGGTGCCCAAGGTGCCGTACAACGAGTCGATCACGCGCAGCGCGGCGGACTATCACAGGCACAAGAAGCAGACGGGCGGCGCGGGGCAATTCGGCGAGGTGCACATGGAGATCAAGCCGCAAGAGCGCGGCGCGGGCTTCGAGTTCGACACGACCCGCGTCTTCGGCGGCTCCATCTCCAACAGCTTCTTCCCGTCGATCGAGAAGGGCATCCGCTCGCAGCTCGAGCACGGTCCGCTGGCAGGGTACCCGGTCGTGGACGTCCGATGCGAAGTGTACGACGGCAAGATGCACCCGGTAGACTCGAAGGACATCGCGTTCCAGATTGCCGGCCGCGAGGTGTTCAAGAAGACGTTCCTGGCTGCAGGCCCCGTGCTGCTGGAACCCATCATGGACGTCACCATCACCGTGCCGGAGGAGTTCATGGGCGACATCATGAGCGACCTCAACACGCGGCGCGGCCGGGTGCAGGGCATGGAGCAGGCAAGGGGCAAAGGCGTGATCACGGCGCAGGTCCCGATGGCCGAGATGCAGCGATATGCGATCGAGCTGCGGTCGATCACCCAGGGACGAGGCGTGTACAGCATGAAGTTCTCGCACCGGGAGCCGGTGCCGGCGCACGCGGCAGAGAGCATCATCAGCCAGGCCAAGCGGGAACGCGCTGAGGAAGACGAAGAATAGCCCTTCCGATGGGCCTGACCGGAACGCAGAGCACGCCAGTGTGCGCGAGCAGCAGGATCGAGCGGTCCTGACGTCGGCGCAAGCAGCGCTCTCTGCGTTCTTTTTTTGACCGATGGAGGTGAACGATGATTGGGCCGAACTACCCGGGCAAGGGAAAAGTTGCCGTATTGCGGACGCGGCCGGAGACCGTGGTCGAGGACGTCGGCCGGGTGATGACCCTGGCCGGCTACCAGCAGGCGCTGCCGCAGGACCGCGAAACCATCATCAAGATCAATGTGTCGTGGCAGACGTGGTATCCGGGCTGCTCCAGCACGCCCTGGCAGATCGAGGGCGTCATCCAGCAACTGCAGGCTGACGGCTACAAGCAGCTCTCGGCCGCGCATAACCGGACCGTTGTTGTCGACGCGTATGTGGCCGAGAAGAACAACAAACACAAGCATGTTGTGGACAAATATGGCGTGCGCAACGTGCACCTGTACGAGCCCGAGATCGAGTGGGTGCGCTATACACCGAAGGCGCCCATGTTGGTCCTGGATCGGGTGTTCCCCGACGGCATCCTGCTGCCGAAGTACTTCTTCGATCGCAACATCATCCAGCTGCCGACCGTCAAGACCCACGTCTTCACGACCATCACGGGAGCGATGAAGAACGCGTTCGGCGGGCTGCTGAACGAGAAGCGACACTGGACCCACGGCGTGATCCACGAGACAGTGGTCGACCTCCTGGCCATTCAGCAGGAGATCCATTCGGGGCTCTTTGCCGTGATGGACGGCACGTTCGCAGGCGATGGACCGGGGCCGCGCGCGATGCGCTGGCACGAGAAGGACATCCTGCTTGCATCGGCAGACCAGGTGGCCATCGATGCCATCTCAGCGAAGCTGCAGGGGTTCGATCCGATGAGCCTCAAGTTCATCCGGCTGGCGCACGAGACGGGGCTGGGCATCGGCGATCCGAAGGACATCGAGATCGTGGGTGCGGACATCTCCGCGGAGGACTGGGGCTTCACGCAGGAAGACACGTTCGCCAGCCGCGGCCAGAAGCTGATCTATCACGGTGCGCTGAAGCCGTTCGAGGGCGTGTTGCTGCGGTCGCCGCTGGTGCCGTGGAGCTACTTCGCCTCGAACTTCTATCACAACGTCTACTGGTATCCGTTCGTGGGGCGGCCGCGCGTCGAGGCTGCGCTGGACACGAAGTGGGGCCGGATGTTCCGTGAGTACGGCGACGGAGAGGTCGTGATGCCCGGCATGGAGCCGCGGACGGCCGCGGTGGCGGCCAGCGGCCTGGCATTGGGCGCACTTCTGGCCGGCGCGCTGCTGCTGCGAGGGCGGGGGCGTGGCTCGCAGGGTTGATCCGGTGGTCGGGCCGTGGCGGGTGGATCTGCACAGCCACACGTACGCGTCCCCTGACAGCGCCAACGATCCGCGGGACCTGGTGGCGCGCGCGCGGGACGTGGGGCTGGCGAAGCTCGCGGTCACGGATCACAACACCATCGAGGGAGCCCTGGAGGCCAAGGCGCTTGCGCCCGACCTGATCATCGTGGGCCAGGAGATCGACACGGAGGTGGGCGGCGAGCTGATCGCCTACTACGTCACGGAGCGCGTGCCGCCCCATCTCCCCGTGCGGGAGGCGATCGCCCGCCTCCGCGGCCAGGGAGCCGTGATCAGCGTCTCGCATCCGCTCGACCGGCTGCGCGGTTCGGCCATGGGCGAGGAGCAGACTCTGGCCATCATCGACCTGGTGGATGCACTCGAGGTGTTCAACGCCCGGTGCCTGCTGGCCGCGGACAACCGCCGCGCGGCGGAACTGGCGAGGCGGCATGGCAAGCCGGGCACCGCGGGCAGCGACGCACATACGCTGCCGGAAGTCGGTGCAGCGACCGTGACGTTGCCGCCGTTCAAGGACCATGCAGAGGCGTTCCTGGCCAGCCTGGCGCAGGGCGAGGCGGGCGGGCGGCTGACCGGCATGATCCCGCACCTCAGGAGTACGCTGGCGAAGGCGCGGAAACGATACGATTGAAAATTGAGAATTGAAGATTGAAGATTGGGCGCCCGGGGTTGCGGATCGCAGCACCGGGCGCCGTCGCGTGCGGGAGGGGTCAGCTGGAGATTTGGGGCAGGAAGGTCTTCTTGCGCTCGATGGCCCTGCGGCGGAGGTAGAAGAGCTCCCGCGCGCCGTTTGCGGCGAAGCGAGTGAAGACGACGTGCAGCTGGCCGTCTTCGGGAGATAGGGCTGCTGCAAACTCGCCGACATCCTCGCACTGCTCACACGCCAGCTCGGGCTCCCACCAGGTCGCGTTCGGCTCGCCGGGTCGCACCCGGTGTCGCAGCTGGGCCCCCTCGGACCAGATGAACTGGAACAATCCGTGCCGGTTCGGGAGCGCGCGGGCCAGCCGCGCGTCGACCGCCGGGTCGGAGACGTCTATGGGCGTCGCCCAACCCGTGGCCCAGCGGTCTGCGTGACGGATGACGAACACCTGATCCCGTTCCTCCTGCCAGATCAGGTGGCAGTGGCCGCGCGTGCTGGTGGCAATCTGGCCGAAAAGTGAGTGGACCTCAGGCGCGTCCGAGACCAGATGGGGCAGCGTCCATTCGGCATCAGGTCGAGACGTTGCGAGGATGTCGTATCGTCCCGTTGCGGCTCTGCGATCCTGCCAGGCCACGCTGACCTCGCCGCCGACGGCGGCGATCGATGGGCGGCTGCCCTTGCCGTTGGGGATGGGCGCATTGGTCCACACGCCGTTGCGGCGGGCGGCATAGTAGATCCACGATTCGCCGGGGGTGGTATCGGCCCACGCCAGGTGGATCGTCCCATCGGAGCCAACACAGGCGCACGGATCATAGCTGCCGCCGGTCGTGTGCGAGACGGGCTGCGGCAGGCTCCACTTCGCGCCGTCCCACGTCACGACATAGACCTCCCGATTGCCGAGGAAGACGTTGGTGTAGGCGCACACGAGTGCGCCTGCGTCGGACGCGGCGAGCACCGGCTGATCGCCCGTGGCCACCCGCGCGGCGGGCGTCCATTGCCCGCCGGCGAGCGTCGCGTGGAAGATGGTGCGATCGCGCGTCCAGACCAGGTGCACGACGCCGCCCACCGCTGCCATCGCGACCCGCTGGATGCCGGTCCCTGCGAACGACAATTGCTGCGGAGCAGACCAGTTGGGATCAGACGCCATGACACGCTCCTTGGATAGGGAAGGCCGAAGTTACGATGATTGTAGCACCTATTATCTGTTGATGCAAGTGCCAATTGGCCCGTAGCTTTCAGGGCGACAGCGCACCCTGCGCTCCTTCGACTGCGCCCGCACTGCGTGCGGCCTCCGCTCAGGATGCCTGGGGTGTGCGCGAAGGCGCCTGGTCGCGAGATGGTGTCAGTTAAACACTACTTCTTCTTTGCCGCTGAGCTTCTCCCGGATCTTGGTGATGATCAGTTGGAGGTGCGCCGGGTTGTGAACGAAGTCCAGGTCATCCGCAGGCACGGTGAGCACGGGGCACAGCGAGAAGCGGCAAAGCCAATCGCCGTAGAGCTCGTTGAGCTGCTCCAGGTATTGTGGCGTGATGCTGCGCTCGAACTCGCGACCGCGCTGGCCGATGCGATGGATGAGCGTATCCACCGACGCACGCAGGTAGACCACCAGGTCGGGGGGCGGGAGGAAGAGGACCAGGACCTCGTACAACTCGCGGTAGGTACGGTAGTCGCGCTCGCCGATATGACCCTGCTCCCAAAGCGCACGGGCGAAGATCTCTGCATCTTCGTAGACGGAACGGTCCTGCACCACCGAGTTGGGATCATCCAGCAGGCGGCGGTGATGCCTGAGCCGGCGCGACAGGAAGAAGATCTGCGAATGAAACGCATAGCGGGTCATGTCGCCGTAGAAGTCCGCCAGGTAGGGGTTGTCGGACACCGCCTCGTAGAAGGGGTCCCAGCCCAGCGTATCGCTGAGCAGCCGAGTGAGGGTCGACTTGCCCACTCCGATGTTGCCGGCAATGGCGATGAAGCGTTTTGTCATGGTCATCCGATCCATTCGGTGCGTGAATACTCGGGGCGTTCGGCTACGTGCGAGACAGATCCGAGTCGATCCGTCGCAGACACGCCGCTTCCAGATCGATTCCGGCATCGTTGGCCAGCTTCAGCAGGTATGAGAGCGCGTCCGCGAGCTGCACCTGCAGATCTGCGGTGGTCGACTCGAGCGCCTGGTCCATGGCCTCCTGGCGATTGCCGGCCAGGGGGAGCAGGCTCTCCTGGCGCCGCCACGTCTGTTTGATCAGGCGACCGATCTCGCCCACCTCTTCGGTCAGGCAGACGTAGTTCAGGAAGAGGCCGGCGATGGCGCCCTGGTCCCGATCCGGCGAGCGGTGGAAGCGCTGGAAGTCCGCCAGCCTGCGCCGCGCGCCGAGTGGAACGGCAGCGCCGGCATCTGCCTCGTCGAGCAGCGACAGCTGGATGGTATCGTGCGCCAGTGCGGATTTCACGCGGTTGACCACCGACTGCCGGGCGGAGAGGTCGTTGATGATGTCGACGCCGTCCGTGTCGATGACGAGAACCGGGGCTGCGTCGTAGTTGGCGAAGTAGCTGTCGTACGCCTCCGCAAGCGCCCGGAGGTAGTCTCGCTCCATCTGGCGCTCATAGGACCGGCCGCGAAAGCGGATGCGATCCACCAGGGTGTCGAGGGATGCGCGCAGATAGACGACCAGCCCGGGCGCGGGGATCTGCTCGCCGAGCACGGCGTGAACGCGCTCGTACATGGTCAGCTCGTCACCGGCCAGATTGAGATGGGCGAACAGCCAGTCCTTGGCGAACAGGTAATCGCTCACCAGGCCGCTGTGGCGCAGCGTGGACGCGATGACGTTATGCTGCTGGCGATAGCGGCTCATCAGGAAGAAGATCTGCGTCTGAAAGGCGTAGCGCTGCCGGTCAGCGTAGAAGTCGCTGAGGAACGGGTTTTCTTCGAACACCTCGAGCAGAATCTCGGCAGGCAGCGATTCGCCCAGGATGCGGGCCAGGGTGGTCTTGCCGACGCCGATGGCGCCTTCGATGGCGATGTAGGGGTGGAATGCCAAGGTTGTCCTCCGCCTCCTTCGACTGCGGCCGCACTGCGTGCGGCCTCCGCTCAGGATGCTCCGTTTGTGTGCGGCCGCACTGCGTGCGGCCCTCCGCTCAGGATGCTCCGTTTGTGTGCGGCCTGGGCCTTGCGGCGCGGGGCACGGTGCGGCTATTATAAGCCCGTTCGGGCGCGGCACGAAACCTTTGGTCGCGCGATGCGTACAGGATAGTGAGCAGGCCGCGGAGGCAGGTGGTGGAAGGGTGGATGTAGAGCAGGAGTACCTCTGGTTGAACCAGGCGAAGGCCGGTGATCGAGCGGCCTTCGCGCGCCTCGTGTCGGCCTATCAGGGTCCGGTGTACAACCTGTGCTATCGCATGTTGGGCAACCCCGCGGAGGCAGAGGATGCGACCCAGGAGACCTTCCTGCGCGTGTACACGAAAATGAACACCTATCAGCCCGACCGCAAGCTGTCTTCATGGGTCCTGGCGATCGCGTCGCACCACTGCATCGATCGCCTGAGGCGCCATCGGGGAGATACGTGGTCCCTCGATGCCGACCCCATGGCGGAGGCAGTGCCTGCCACAGCTCTCGGGCCAGAAGAGACGGCGCTGCGCCGGGAAGCCCAGGACGAAATCCAGCGGGCGGTGGATCAACTCGAGCCATCGTACCGCGTCCCGCTGATCCTGAGGTACTGGCTCGGTCTCTCGTACGTTGAGATCGCTGAGATCCTCGGATTGACCGTGCAAGCCGTCAAGTCGCGCCTGCACCGGGCGCGTCTTCAGATGACGGCTATTGTCGCTCCAGCGACAATAGCACCGGCGATTGTCGCCCCGGCAACCTCCGAGGCGGTTGCGGTCGGGGCGCCGCCCAGGTCGATCGAGCCGGCGACTGTGAGGTGAGCAGGATGACGCATGCAGCGAATTATACGGTGTTAATGTCACTCGTACTGGACGGTGAAGCGAGCAGCGAAGAGGTCGAGCGGTTGCAGAGCCATGTCCGGTCGTGCCGCTCGTGTGCGGCCACCTGGCAACGGTGGCAGGAGTTGGACCGGCGATTCACGCTGGCTCCTGCAGTCGTGCCGCCGCATGATTTTGCGGCCCAGATGGCGGCCAGCCTGGACCGGCGTCAGGCCGAGATTGCCGAGCAGCGGTTGTTGCGGTCGGCGGTCATCCTGACGCTCGCGGTCGTGATCGTGGCGACTGCGGCCATCTACGCCATCCTGCAGGGCTGGCACGTGGCACTGATCTCAGGGGACGGGCCTGTCGCTGCGCTCTTGCTGAGCGCGTGGAGCGCGGCCGGCTCGCTGTGGCGCGCGGCCGCGGACGTGGTCATGGCCGTCGGCGCGCCCACGTTCGCTGCAGCGCTGGGTGGGCTGTTGACGCTGACCTGCCTGCTGGCGATGGTGTGGTACTGGGTGGTCGCGCGATACGCACCGGCCGCCTTCGGTGAAGTGTCCTGAGCTGGATCTGACTCAGAGGAGGATGATACCGATGAAGCGAATAGCATTGTGGGTCGTTGTGACTGCGATCGTGCTGACAGGCCTCGTGGCCGCGCCCGTCAGTGCGCAGGGTTTCGGCGGGGACAAGATCGTCATGGGCGAGGCCTATGTCCTGAGGAGCGGGGAGGATCTCGAGGGCAACCTGGTCGTGCTCGGCGGGACTGCCACCATTCAACCGGGAGCCGTGGTGCGCGGCGACGTCAACGCCGCGGGCGGGCTGGTCACGATTGACGGCACCGTGACGGGCAACGTCGGCATGTTCGGCGGCGCCATCCGGCTCGGCGACACGGCCGTGATCGAGGGCGATGTTGCGAATTTCGCCGGCTCCCTGGAGCGCGCGCCTGGCTCGACGATCAACGGTGACGTCTTCAACGGCCTGCGCACGCCGCAGTCCGTGGCGCCCGAGCCGTTCAGCCCCGATTCGTTCGACGTCGACGCCAACCCGCCCGGGGACAGCTGGTTCGTGTCGTTCCTGAAATGGCAGCTCGGCACGGCCGGCTCCATCCTGCTGATGCTCCTGCTGGGGGTGGTGCTGATGGTGGTGGCGCCGCGCGCCGTCGAGCGTGTGGCGACCGCGGCTTCGCTGCAGCCCGCCCTGACGTTCGGAGTCGGCTTCCTCACGCTCGTGCTGGGCGTGCTGGCAGGTGCGCTGCTGCTGATCGCATGTGGGCTCGGCCTGCTGGTCTGGCTCGCCCTCCTGGTGGCCTCGCTGCTCGGCTGGATCGGCGTCGCCCTGTGGTTCGGCAGGCAGTTGTTCCGGGCATTTCGCGTCAGGTCAACCGCCCCACTGGTCCAGATGATCGCCGGCGTCATCCTCATCACGCTCATGTCCAGGCTGCCGTGGTGTTTCGGATGGCTCTCGGGGCTGATCTTCACCTCATGGGGGTTGGGTGCGGTCGTGACCACCCGGTTTGGCACGCAGGACGCGTCCGGCGGTGAGCCTGCCCGGCGACCCTATCGTCCCATCGAGGTCGAGGACCTGCCCGAGATCCTGCCTCCTGCCTGGGAGGATCTCGCAACCCGGGATGTGGGCCCGGACATTGTCGCGGACGCACCGGACGATGCGCCCTGGATCGACCCTGAGCCCGAGGGGAGCGGGGAGGGCGGGGACAAGCCGGTCGCATGAGACGGGCCTGATCACGGGCTTTTCCGGCACGGGCGCTGGAATCGGAGGATTCCAGCGCCCGTGTGCGTGTGACAGGCCCCTTCGACTGCGCCCGCACTGCGTGCGACCTCCGCTCAGGGTGCTCAGTTGTTCCCAGCCTGACACGCGCCGGTTTTTTGAAAGTTATTTGACCGCGATGGCCTGGCGAGGGTACAATAAGAAGGTTTGGAGAATGGTGTGACTGAGGCCGGCCCGCTCGTTCAGCTGCAGATTTCGGTGACGCGCACGGCGTGGCGCCTGGCGCCCGCGTGGGCGGTTCTGGCGGGCGCGGTGGCCGTGATGCGGCTGCCCCTCGGCCCAACCGACGGCCTGCGGATGGCGGGCGCGGTCGTCCTGGGAGACCTGGTCTGGGGCATGCTGCGCCGCGGCACCGAGGTGCACGCCGCGAGCACCGGAATTGCCCGGGCGCCCGATGCGCCCTATGGCCAGCCAGCTGCCCCGCTGAGCCGGCTGGTCCAGACTCTCG
This sequence comes from uncultured Anaerolineales bacterium, assembly GCA_964566325.1. Taxonomy (GTDB): domain Bacteria; phylum Chloroflexota; class Anaerolineae; order CG2-30-64-16; family CG2-30-64-16; genus JALOOB01. The sequence goes on along the minus strand of CAZMIS010000091.1, from coordinate 1,252 downwards.
GCACGGCGGATGTCTCGTGGCAAAGCGCCGTAGCCGGCGTGGCCCTGGCGCTGGGCGGCGGGTTCCTGTTCGGCTGGGCGGGCCTCCTGCTCTCGCTGGCCGCCCTGACGTGCATCCTCGTTGGATGGTCCATCGCCAGCCAGGGCCGGATGCCGGCGGCCTGCCATGCGGCGCTCGACGTCCTGTTGCCCTGGGTGCTCGGAATCGTGGCTGCAGACGGGCTCGGCGGCGGGGCGGCGCCCTGGGAGGCCATGGTCATCGGTGCGGCCTTCGCCCTGCTACAGTGGGGCTACCTGCGCACCACCCAGGGAGCGATCGCGGGCAGTCCGCTGCCGCTTGTGCTCGGGATGGGGTGCGTCATTTCAGTGCTGGTCGCGCTCGGCTGGCCACGTGCGGCAGCGCTGGTCGCCGTGCTCTTCGCGCCGGTCGCCTATTGGTTTGCCGGCGCCGCGAGCGACGAGTCGGGCGGCCGGCGGGCGGCCTGGGCGGCCCCCGCGCTGTACCTGGCATTATTCGTCGCAGCCTTCGCGCTGCGCCAGAGTGCCTGAGAGGGTCTCAGGCGATCCCGATCCGGTGTCTCATAAGGAGCGACTCCATGACCAAGAAGGGCGATTTCATCAGCCTGGCGGACTTCAGCAGCAAGCAGTTGTGGGACTGGCTGATCCTGGCGCGCGATCTTAAAGTCGAGTGGCAGGGCGGGGGCAACCGGCCCCTTCTGCAGGGCAAGGTGCTCGGCATGATCTTCCAGAAGCCTTCGCTGCGAACGCGCGTCAGCTTCGAGATGGGCATGAAGCACCTGGGCGGGGACGCGCTCTACCTGTCGCCGCAGGAGATCGGCCTGGGAGGCAGGGAGAGCGTCGCAGACGTGGCGCGGGTCCTGTCCCGCTACGTGGACGGCATCATGGCACGGGTCTTCGCTCACGACCACGTCGTCCAGCTGGCCCGGTACAGCCAGGTTCCGGTCATCAACGGCCTGTCCGACTTCACCCATCCCTGCCAGGGTCTGACCGATCTGTTCACGATCTGGGAGAAACTGGGCCGGCTATCGGGCGTCAAACTGACGTATGTCGGCGACGGGAACAACGTTGCCGCATCGCTGATGTTCGGGGGCGCCAAGTTGGGCGTTCACGTGACGGTCGGAACGCCGGAGGGCTACGAGCCCAGGCCCGACGTGGTCGAACGGGCGCGAGGGTTTGCTGCGGATACGGGCGGATCGATCTCGGTCGTGAATGACGTCATGGAAGCCGTGGCA
>CAZMIS010000090.1:0-11745 GCA_964566325.1 uncultured Anaerolineales bacterium | reverse complement strand
TGATCTCCGGGCGGATGTACTGCACGGCCGCGGCGCGATGCAGGCCGAGTGCGCCTGCGATGTCGCGTTCGAAGCAGGCCACGCAGATCCCCATGTTCGCGGGATTGCCCAGCTTCTGCAGGAGTGGCGCGAGGACGCCGATGACGGCGCCTGCGAGGATGATGCCCCACCGTGAAGCAAAGAAACGGGTGAAGCGTTCGCCAGGGGACAGGACTTGATCAGACATGTTCTCCCTCCTGTGTATGTTCCCACGCGGCGTGTGCGGCGCGAGGCCGCACGCCACGGTGTGGACAACAAAAAGCCGTCGCTCGCACGCGCGGGCGACGGCTCAGGCGGGAGAGGCCGGCCAGATCAGGGCGGGGGCGATGCAAGAGCATCGGCACCGCCGCCGCCCGACGCATGCGAGCTGCCCCGTGATCGCCGGACGGCGATCCGGGTGCCGAGTCAGGTTTGGCGGTGATACAAAGAAGCCACGGTTGTGCTCCTTAACGGAATCCACTGCGACTTGAAAGTGAGACGGAGTATAACATCGCGTTTGTGAAATAGCAAACGACCCTTGGGGCTGCGATGCCTGCGCGGAGCATGGGCGCCGGGGCGCCGGCAAGGTGCCCGGCGCCCGGCGCCCCGCGTGTGTCGTGTCGTCCAGGCGGCTGGGCGCCTAAGGCGAGTCTTACTTCAGTTTTTCCATCCCCTTGAACTCGCGGTAAGGCGAGAGGATGGCGAGGGTTTCTTCATCGTCCGCGGTCAGCTGACGCTGCACCATGCGCGTGAGCAACTCGCCGAGGCCGGGGCCGAGCATGAACCCCTGGCCGCACATGCCGACCGCGTGGAGGAAGCCGGGCACCTCGTTCGACCAGCCGACGAGGGGCGAGCCGTCCGGCGTCATCGGGTAGAGCCCGCGCCAGGTGCGCCGCACCCGGATGTTGGCCAGCCTGGGCATCAGGTCGATCATGCGCTGCGCGATCATCGGCAGGAATTCGCTGGTCTCGCGCTTGTCCGTGCCCCAGATGTTGGGGCTGGGCGTGATGCAGAAGATGATCTGGCCGGTGTGATGCTGGTAGAAGTAGTAATTCGTCGAGCCGGGCGCGGGCCGGATGTCGACGATCATGGGCGTGAGGAAGCGCGCGACCGGCTCGGTGATGGCCGCCTCGTGCGAATCCGCCCGCACCGGCACGCTCAGCCCGACGAGCCGCGCGACCTCGTCTGCCTCCGCACCGGCTGCGTTGATCACCACATCCGCGCCATAGCGGCCGTGCGGCGTGCGCACGCCCGCCACCCTGCCCCCCTCCAGGTCGATGCCGGTGATCGGCTCGTTGAACCGGAACTCGGCCCCCCGCGCCCGCGCGTGATCGTAGAACGCGTGCAGGGTGAGCAGGGTGGAGCAGTGGCCGTCGTCGGGCGAGAAGGTGCCGCCGAGAAGATCCGCACGGTTCAGGTCGGGCAGCATGTCGAGCATGGCCTCGCGATCCAGCCAGTCGATGTTCAGGCCGTAATGCTTCTGGACGACGAGCAGCTCCTTGAGCGTCTTCTCCTCGCGTTCCCGATACGCAACGAAGACGTAGCCCCCGGTGTTCCACTCGATCTCATCGCCGTAGGTCTCGCGCCACCCCTTCAGAATCTCGAGCGTGCGCAGGTTGAGGCGGATCTTGGCTGGGTCGGAGTGGGTGGCGCGCACGCCGCCGATCGCGGCCTTGTTGGATCCCTGCCCGGGGCTGGGCCGGCCATCCAGCACGAGCGTCTTGATGCCTGCGCCCGCGAGCGCAAACGCGGTGGGCACGCCGATGCTGCCCGCACCCGCGATGACGACGTCATAGTGTGGGACCGCGCTCATTGTTCACCTCCCGCGCCCGCGAAGACCGCCAGCGGGACCTCCATGAACAGGGGACGCTTCGTGCCCTCGACCACCTCCGCATCGGGGATCCCTTCCTCCCGGAAGAGACGACGGATCAGGGCCGCGCACGTCTTGGAGCCGCAGGAGCCCATGCCCGCGCGCGTCACGGTCTTGATCTCGTTGACATCCCGGTAGCCGCGGCGGATCAGGTCACGGATCTCGCCCGCGGTGACGCGCTCGCAGCGGCAGACGACCACGTCGTCCGTCAGCCGCTCCACGTAGTGGTCCATTGGCTCGGCCACCCACTGCTCCTGCACCAGGATGCCGGCGATGCGCTTGGCGATGTCGCGTGGCGCGGCCACCTGGACGAGGACGGTGCGGTCGTTGGCCTTCGCCGCGCGCACCCGCGTCACCTCCACGTTGCCGAGCGGCTCGCCCTCCACGTCCAGCACGGTGACACGATCGCCCTGGTGGATCGTCTCGCGCGAGAACTCGTAGGGAATCGTGACGACGGGTAGCTCCGCACCCTTGCGGTAATCGACCAGCGTGATGGCGAGGCCGGGGCAGATAGTGACGCACTTCTCGCAGCCGATGCACCGCTTGCCGAGCTCCTGCGCGATGAACTGCGGCACGTCGCGGATGTCGTCCTGGTCGATGAAGATCATGCCCTGCGAACAGACGGACGTGCAGGGGTTGCAGGGGATCTCCTGGTGGCAGTGGAACACCGGGAAGACATCCTGCTCCTCCGCTGGGATGGACTCCGGGACGATCTTGCCCGGCTTGGAGCGCAGGATCTCCGCAGTGCGGTACCAGTCGGTGGGGATCTCGCCGACGTCCTGGCCGAGGGACTGGGCAATCTCCAGTCCCTTGATCTTGCCCGAGAACATGGCGGCCGAGGCCTCCGCGATCTCCTCCGCGTCGCCCGCTGCGAAAACGGCCAGACCGAACTCCTGGGCCTTGTGGTAGAACTCGTTCACCGGGTCGAGCCCGACTGCGATCAGCACGGTGTCGCAGGCGAACGACTTTTCGGTGCCCGGGATGGGCCTGAACTTGCCGTCGACCTGGGCCACCGTGACCGATTCGACGCCCTCCACGCCGTTCGCGCTCAGGACGGTGTGCGAGGTGTAGATGGGCACGCCCATGCGGTGCAGCTTGTCCTTGTGCACCTTGTAGCCGCCACACTCGGGCAGGGCCTCCACCAGGCCGACGACCTGGATGCCGGCCTGCAGCGCGTGGTAGCCCGCAATGAGGCCGACGTTGCCGCCGCCGACGATGAAGAGGCGCTCGGCCGCGCGGACGAGGTCCCGGTTCACGAGGGTCTGGAATGCGCCCGCGCCGTAGACGCCGGGCAGCGTGTTGCCCTTGAACGCGAGCGACTTCTCGCGTGCGCCCGCAGCTACGAGGAGCACATCGGGCTCCACCAGGACGTAGCGGTCGCCGCCGCACAGGATGCCGACCTTGCGGTCGCTGAACACCGCGAGCGCGGTGCTGTTGAGCCAGATCTCGACGTTCGACTGGCCGCGGACCTGGTTCTCGAGCTTGGTGGCGATGTCGATGCCGCGCGTGCCCGCGTACACCGCGTTGATGGAGCCGAAGAAGCGGTGCGTCTGGAGCACGAGCTTGCCGCCCAGCCGGTCCTTGTCGTCGACGAGGAGGCACTTGATGCCGCGCTCGCCCAGCTGGATGGCTGCGGACATGCCGGCCGGCCCGCCGCCGATGATCAGCACGGGGACCTTGAGCACTTCGATCGCGGCCATGGGCGGGGGCGCGTCCACCTTGGGCAGCTCCGGCAGCGCGTCGACGGGCTCCACCCGCAGGCCTGGCTGCACGGGCTCCATGCAGGATTTGACCGGCATGCCGTCCGCGAGCACCAGGCACTGGGCGCACTGGCCGTTGGCGCAGAAGATGCCCTGGGGCGAGCCGTCCTTGGGATGGTGCCCGAAGACGCGTACGCCGTTGGCGAAGAGGGCGGAGGCGATGGTTTCGCCCTCGAGTGCGGTAATCTCTTGTCCCTGCCAGGTGAAAGTTACGTTGGGCCGCGTCTGGGCGCTGAGGATGGGATGTGAGGCAATGCGATACTCGGCCATTCGCTCTCCTTTGAACTAATAGGTTGCATAGTCCGGTATACCACTGCTGCGGTCAATCGTCTATGAGCTAACGCAGTTTCGCCGCGCGGATGGGTCGCACGCGATCATATGTAGGGGCGATGGTTTGCCACCCGTGAATGCGTGCCCGGCGCGGATCTGCGTCCGCCGGCCAACGCTGCGGCAAACCATCGCCCGTGCGCGGCGGTGCGGCACGGTGGGCGCGACGCGAAGGGCGAGTGCGCCGAGGGGACGTACGCGGTGGCCCGGGGTTGCGTGATCGCGGTTCTCATGGGTCCGGCGCACTCGCCCCTACACCATGATGACCGGGACGCGGGACGGTGTTTTCGGCGCGGCGCGCGGGCGTGCTATACTCGGCACCATGAAAATCGTGGCGGACCTCCACATCCACTCGCACTTCTCGCGCGCGACCAGCAAGAACCTGACCTTCGAGCACCTGGCGCGCTGGGCGCAGCTCAAGGGCATCCACGTCGTCGGCACGGGCGACGTCAGCCACCCCGGCTGGCTGGCGGAGATGCGCGAGAAGCTGGAACCTGCGGACGGCAGCGGGCTGTACCGGCTCAGGGAGCCCTGGGCGAGCGACGTGCAGGGGCAGACACCCGCATCGTGCCGCGCGCCGGTGCGCTTCATCCCGGGCGGCGAGATCAGCAACATCTACAAGCGCGACGGCCAGACGCGCAAGGTCCACAACGTCGTGTTCGCGCCGTCGCTCGACACGGTGGCCAGGCTGCAGGCGCGGCTGGAGAAGATCGGCAACATCCGCTCCGACGGCCGTCCGATCCTCGGCCTCGACTCGCGCGATCTGCTGGAGACCGTGCTGGAGGTCGACCCGGCGTGCCGGCTCATCCCCGCGCACATCTGGACGCCCTGGTTCTCCATGCTGGGCTCCAAGTCCGGCTTCGACTCGGTGGAGGCGTGCTACGCGGACCTGACGCCGCACATCTTTGCGCTCGAAACGGGGCTTTCGTCTGACCCGCCGATGAACTGGCGCGTCTCGCAGCTGGATCCCTACACCCTGGTCTCCTGCTCCGACGCGCACTCGCCCGAGAAGCTGGGCCGCGAGGCGACCGTGTTCGACACGGAGCTTTCCTACGAAGCGCTTTTCGATGCACTCAAGACGGGCGACCCGGCCACCTTCGGGGGCACGATCGAGTTCTTCCCCGAGGAAGGGAAGTACCATCTCGACGGCCATCGCAACTGCGGCGTGGCTTGGGAGCCCGCCACCACCCGCGAGCACGGCGGCGTGTGCACGGTCTGCGGCAAGCCGGTGACGGTGGGCGTGATGCACCGCGTCGAGGAACTGGCGGACCGGCCGGTGGGCGCGCGTCCGGCCTGCGCCCGGCCCTTCACCAGCCTCATCCCCCTGCCCGAGGTGATCGGCCAGGCGCTCGGCGTGGGGCCGGGGTCCGGCAGGGTGGCGCAGGAGTATCAGAAGCTCCTCGGTCGGTTGGGACCTGAGCTGGCCATCCTCCAGTCGATCGGTCTGGGGGAGATCGCCGCCGCGTCGAGCGAGCGCCTGGCGGAGGGAATCGGCCGGATGCGCCGCGGCGAGGTCGATGCCCAGGGCGGCTATGACGGCGAGTTCGGCGTGATCCGCCTGTTCACGTCGGCGACAGGCCGCGCGGTCGCGACGGGCGGGCAGATCGGTCTGTTCGGCGATGGCGCGGGTGGGGAGACACGGGGACGTCGGGACGCGGGTGGCGGACCGGTAGGGGCGACCGGCCGGTCGCCCCTACGCGCGGTCGGAGACGTTGCGCCTGCGGGTCAGGACACGGTCGCAACGACCCGGGGCGGGGAAACCCCGCCCCTACGGGTGGGCGTGGACGCCGGCCTGAACGACGCGCAGGCCGCGGCGGTGCGCTGCGTGGACCGCCCCCTGATCATTTCCGCGGGGCCCGGCACGGGCAAGACGCGCACCCTGACCCATCGCATCGCACACCTGGTCACCGCGCACGGCGTCGCGCCGTCCGCCATCCTGGCCATCACCTTCACCAACAAGGCTGCGAACGAAATGCGGGAGCGCCTCGACGCCCTGCTCGGTGCGCGGGCGGCCGCGATCACGGTCAGGACCTTTCACTCGTTCGCGGCCGGACTCCTGCGCGCACACGCGGCGCATCTCGGGCTTGATCCCCGGTTCGTGGTGGTCGGTGAGGACGCGCGCGCCGCGATCCTGTCCGCCGCCTGTCCGGCCCTGTCGGGCGGGGAGGTGCAGGACGCGCTGCGCCGCATCAGCGACGCGAAGAACCGGCTCGTCACACCCGAGGATGACGGACTCGGGCGCACGTGGGCCGCGTACCAGGCCGCGTTGACCGAGGCCCACGCGCTCGACTTCGACGACCTGATCGGCGAGGCCGTGCGGCTGTTGTCGACCTGCGACGACGTGCGTGCGCGCATCCAGGAGCGCTACCGCTACATCTCCGTCGACGAGTACCAGGACGTCAACGCCGCGCAGGTGGCGCTGCTGAGGCTGCTCGCGCCGCCGGGCGGCCGGGCCAACCTGTGCGTCATCGGCGACCCGGACCAGGCGATCTACGGCTTTCGCGGCGCGGATCGCAGCTATTTCAGTCGGTTTGTCGACGACTATCCCGGCGCGGTCGTCCTGCGCCTGGGCGACAACTATCGTTCGACCCAGGTGATCCTCGACGCCGCGCTGCAGGTGATCGGCGCGGAGACCTGGGGCGGGGATGCCGCGCCGCTACGACGGGCGCGGGATGCGACCACGCGTGGAGGCAAGGCCGGGACCGCGGACGTCGAACCGGTAGGGGCGACCGGCCGGTCGCCCCTACATGCCGCCGGGGATGACGCGCCGGGGGGGCCGGGTGTTGGTCGGCCGCCCCTGCGCGCGGTTGCCGCGGCGGCGTGGGCCGGCGCGATCCCACCCCTGCTGGACGTGTACGCCGCGCCGACGGACCGCGCGGAGGCCGAGTACGTGGTGCACCAGGTCGAGCAGCTGGTGGGCGGCGTGAGCCACTTCTCGCTGGACTCTGGCCGGGCATCCGGCGATGCGCCGGCCGCAGAGCGCTCCTTCGCGGAGTTCGCGGTGCTCTACCGGCTGGGCGCGCAGAGCCGCGCCCTGGTCGAGGCGTTCGATCGCTCCGGCATCCCCTACCAGACCGCCGGCCAGGCGCCCCTGACGAGCTATGCGGATATTCGTGTGATCCTGGACGCGCTGTGGGGCATCCACAATCCCGAGGCCCGGCTGCACGTGGCGGCGGGGGGACGCGGCCGGGGCGGCGCGCGCACGACGGGGACCGGGCGGACACGCAGGTCCGCCCCTACAGCGACCGGAGAGGCCGCGGCCCGGATGGTGGGGCACATGGCAGAGGCGCTGCGCCTCGGCCGCGATCCTGCGTCCGCCGCGCGGGTGGAGCAATTGGTTCGGCTGGCAGAGCCGTTCGGCGCGGAGTTGGGCCCGTTCCTCGAGACGATGGCGCTGCACAAGGAGACCGATGCCTACGATCCCCGCGCGGATCGCGTGACCCTGATCACCTTGCACGCGTCGAAGGGGCTGGAGTTCCCGGTGGTGTTCATCGTGGGCTGCGAGGAAGGGCTGCTGCCGTACGTGCGACGCGGCAGGGAGCATGGCCCGGGCGAGGGCCCTGCCCGTGACGAGGTCCTCACTGCCAGTGAGGGCCTCACTGCCAGTGAGGACGCAGACGTCGCCGAGGAGCGACGGCTGTTCTACGTCGGCATGACGCGTGCGCGCGAGAAGCTCGTGCTGTGCCATGCGCGGCGGCGGATGCTGTTCGGCCAGGCGATGGAAAACCCGCCCTCGCGCTTCATCGGCGACATCCAGGCCGCGCTGAAGGTGCTCCAGGAGGCGCAGGCGCGGCGCCGCCCCAAGGCCGAGGATCCGCAGCTGTCGCTGTTCTGAATGAGCATGAAATAGCGGAGCGTCCTGAGCGGAGGCCGCACGCAGTGCGGACGCAGTCGAAGGAGGCGGAGCGGCCGTCCGGCAAGATCGCCATCCTTCGGCTACACGTCGCCGCCCTGACTGCCGGGCGGCGACGTTCCGCTCAGGATGCCTGCAAGGGTGGTCGAAGGGCGGCGGGGCGTGTCTTGAGAAACTCCGGAGGTATAGATGGGGCGTTCTGAGGCTGTGCGGCGCGGGCTCTTCGCGCTGTTGGCTGTGTGTGCGTGGTTCGGAATCATCGGCCAGGTGGCCATGGCGGTCCGGCCGGCCGTGGCCTCGGGCGGCAGCGCGCTCGGCGCCGCGCTCACAGTCATGAGCTACTGGACCCTGCTGTCGAACCTGTTCGTGGCGCTGGCATGCACGACGGCGCTCCTTGCGCCGGGATCACGCGCCGGCCGCTTCTTCGGCCGGCCCATCGTGCGCCTGAGCATCGGCATCTACATCGCGACGACAGGGCTGATCTACTTCGGGCTGCTGCGTGGCATGTGGCAGCCCCAGGGTTTCCAGAAGCTGCTCGACACGATGCTGCACTACGTGACGCCGCTGCTCGCCGTCCTGGCGCTCTTCGTGGTCGATCCCCCGCGGCCGCTGAGGTGGCAGGACCTGCCCAAGATCCTGATCTTTCCCCTGGCCTACCTGGCGTACGCGCTCGTGCGCGGCGCGATGACGGGCACATACTTCTACCCGTTCCTCGACGCCGGTGCGCTCGGTCTCGGCCAGGTGCTGATCAATTCCGCAGTTTTGTCTGTGGCGTTCCTCGCCGCCGGTGCGGCGGTGGTCGCGCTGAGCAGGCGTCGGTCGCACCTGGGCTGACCAGGAAGCCCCAGTCCGGCGGGTGCTTCCCGCGAACAAAAAGGGGCGAGGTTGCCCCCGCCCCACGGATCCCTTGCGTGTGTCGCCGGCTCAGCGCAGCGCCATCCCCAGCGTGCTGACGGCCTGGTTCAGCACGTCCATCCACGGGTATTGCCACAGCCCAAGCACGAGCGTCGCGGCCGCGGTCAGCACGACGGCCGTCCAGACGGCCCACCCCGTGCGCACCGGCTCCTCGCCGGCCAGCAGGCCCGACGCCTGCGGGTCGGCCATGAACATCGACACGGTGACGCGCAGGTAGTAGTAGGCGGCGATCCCGCTGTTCAGCACCGCGATGATGGCGAGCCAGGCCAGGTTGGCCTGCACCGCTGCACCGAAGACGTACAGCTTGCCGAAGAAGCCGGCGAGCGGCGGAATGCCGGTCAGGGCGAACATGAAGACGGCCATCAGGATGGCCAGCCCGGGCCGGCGGTGCGCCAGGCCCGCGATGCGCTCTGCCGTGACGTCGTTCTCGTCCCGCCCTTGCACGGCCAGCACCACCGCAAACGCGCCCAGGTTCATGAAGGTGTAGACCAGCAGGTAGTAGAGCGCGGCCTGCGCACCCTGCTGCGTGCCCGCGGCCAGCGCCACCAGCACGTAGCCCGCGTGCGCGATGCTGGAGTAGGCGAGCATGCGCTTCAGGCTGGCCTGGCGTAGCGCGGCCAGGTTGCCGACCGTCATGGTCAGGACGGCCAGCGCGGCCAACGCGATCAGCCAGGGCCGGTCGTGGCTGACCAGCGCGGCCAGCACGCGGATCAGCGATGCGAACGCGGCGGTCTTCGTGGCCACCGACATGAACGCGGTCACCGAGGTGGGCGCGCCCTGGTAGACGTCTGGCGTCCACTGGTGGAACGGGACCAGCGCCACCTTGAAGCCGTAGCCGACCAGCAGCAGGCCGACGCCCAGCGGCAGCAGCGGCGCGAAGGGCAGGTTTACCGACAGCGGCGCCATCCCCTGGCTGATCTTGACCAGGTCGGTCGTGCCGGTCGCACCGTAGATCAACGCAATGCCGTAGAGGAAGAAGCCGCTGGCGAACGCGCCCAGCAGGAAGTACTTCAGCGAGGCCTCGGCCGAGCGCACGTTCTGCCGCGCGAAACCGGTCAGGATGTACAACGCCAGCGAGAAGATCTCCAGGCCGAGGAAGATGACGAGAAAATCGCTGCCCTGCGCCATCGCGATCATGCCCGCAGTGGCGAGCAGGATGAGCGCGTAGTAGGGACCGGGCCGGCGGGTGAAGTCGTCCGCGCGCTCGAGCGCCAGGAGGATGGCCAAACCCGCTGCGATCAGGATGGCGGCCGCGGCGATGAGGCCCAGCCCATCCGCCAGCGACATGGCCTGAAACTCGGGCGTGACCGGGCGGACGAAGATCGCCGCTGCCAGCGTTGCCACGACTGCCAGCAAGCTGAGCCAGCCGAGCACGCGCTTGTTCGTCACCACGAGGTCGACCATCAGGATGAGCAGCCCCGCGACCACCAGGATGACCTGCGGCAGGATGGCGAGAAGATTCAGCGTCGGTAGAGTTATCACGGCTTGCCTCGTCTGGGCCGGGGAAACCCCGCCCTTACTTGTCGATCGTCATGCTGACCGCAGCAGACCGCCGGTTGACGGCGTCGGCCACTGCCTGGGCGGACGGGTTGATCTTGTCGAAGAACAGGTTCGGGAACAGGCCGATGACGAAGAATAGGATGATCAGCGGCGTCAGGGTGATCACCTCGCGTACGGTCAGATCGCGTAGCTGCTGGTTCTCCGGCTTGGTCAGCGGGCCATGGAGCATCTGGCGGATGGCCCACAGCAGGTACCACGCGGCCAGGATGACGCCCAACGTGCCCAGCACGGCGAACACCCGGTTCGCCTGGAACGCGCCCAGCAGGATGTTGAACTCCCCGACGAAGCCGTTGAGGCCGGGCAGGCCCGCGGATGACAGGGCAACGATCAGGAAGAGAAAACCGTAGACCGGGATCTGTTTCCACAGCCCGCCGAAGTCGGCCAACTGCCGGGTGTGCCGGCGGTTGTAGAGCATGCCGACCATGAGGAACAATGCGCCGGTGCTGAGCCCGTGGTTGACCATCTGCAGCGTTGCGCCCGCGATGCCCTGCGCGTTCAGGGCCATGATTCCCAACATGACGAAGCCCAGGTGCGCCACGGACGAGTAGGCGACGAGCGCCTTGACGTCCTTCTGCACCAGGGCCACCAGCGCGCCGTACAGGATGCCCACGATCGCGAGCCCCGCGATCCACGGCACGAAGGTGCGGGTGGCCTCGGGGAAGAGGGGCAGGCAGAAACGCACGAAGCCGTACGTGCCCATCTTCAGGAGCACCGCGGCCAGGATCACGGAGCCGCCGGTCGGCGCGGCCACGTGGGCGTCGGGCAGCCAGGTATGGAACGGGAAGATCGGCACCTTGATGGCGAAGGCCAGCGCGAAGGCCAGGAAGAGCCACGTCTGCAGGTTCGGCGCCAGGTTGAGCGCCTGCAGCTTCAGCACGTCGAACGTGCCGCCCTGGGCGTAGAGCACCAGGATGGCGACCAGCATCAGCGCGCTGCCGACGAACGTGTAGAGGAAGAATTTTACAGCCGCATACACGCGCCACGCCATGACCCGGCCCAGGAAGGTGTACGTGCCGTGCGGGTCGCCCCAGCCGCCGATGAGGAAGTACATCGGGATGAGGGTCAGCTCCCAGAAGATGTAGAAGAGCACCAGGTCCAGCGCGACGAAGACGCCCACCATGCCGGCCTCGAGCGCCAGCATGAGCGCGAGGTAGCCCTTCAGGTTCTTCTCCACCCCTTCCCACGAAAAGAGCAGCACGAGCACCGTGATCAGCGTGGTCAGGAGCACCAGGAAGAGGCTCAGGCCGTCGACGCCCAGGAAGTACTGGATGTCGAACTGGGGCACCCAGGGCAGCTGCTCGACGAACTGCATGCCCGCCTCGCCGGCCTTCCACCACACGAAGAGCAGGCAGGAGATGACGAAGGTGGCCAGGCTGACGCCGAGCGCCCACCATTTCTGCAGCCGCGCGCCGGGCAACACGAGCAGCACCAGCGCGCCCACC
>CAZMIS010000089.1:0-11755 GCA_964566325.1 uncultured Anaerolineales bacterium | reverse complement strand
ATCGTCGATCCGGTCGTCGTCCGATCGACGATGCATCGCGAGGAAGTCGGACTGCAACTGCGGCCCGAGGACTTTGCCGTGGTGCACGCGATGCATCGTCGATCGGACGACGACCGGATCGATTTCTTTCTGGCCGTGGCGCGGTGGGAGGGCGAGCCCGCCAACTGCGAGCCCCACAAATGCGACGATCTCAGGTGGTTCGACCTGGACGATCTGCCACCGAACATCATCCCTTATGTCAAACACGCACTGGGGTGGTTCCGGACAGGAGCAGTATACAGCGAGTTCGGCTGGTGAGCGCGTGGCCGATCGCGCCGGGATGGCTCTCCCCGCTCAGGCAGAGAACCGATCCTCGGTGCGTTGCAACGGGAGATGAACTACAGTGCGGCGGGCGAGGCCGCCTGCACCTCCAGGACAAGCTGCAGACTGGGCGTGGCCTCTTCCACCGCCCTGCGTTGCTGCTCGGCCAGGAATGCACGGTCGATCGGCAGCAGCACAGCAACAGGCCGGCCGTGAAAGGTCACCACGTATTCCAATCCATCCTCGCGAACGCATCGCAGGATCTCGGTCGTCTGGTTCTTCAGTTCTTTGATTCCAACATACGGCATAGCGCCCTCCCGTAGGCCTGAGAGTAGCTACAGCATACTCTATATAGTATTTACTTGTCAAGTATTTCTTGCTACATTGTGGCATCCCGAACCGCGCGCGTCATGACGGCGACGGTCGATACGACGTCGCTGCCCGGTGGCGATGTGTTTGGGCCTATTTGTGCTTGATCCGGGTGTAGTCCGGTGGAGTGAAATGCGCCTGCTCGCGCAGTGCAGCGAGTTCGCGGGCAACCGTGCTCAGGGCTTCATCATAGTGGTCCCTGGGCAAGACAAACGGTCCCCGGCCAACGATCTGGTGCCGCGCGAGCAATGGCGCGAAGTAGTGCCGCTGCACTTCCCAGCGGGGGTACGCGCCGACGAAGAAGAACGGGATCGCCGCTGCGGCCTTCTTCTGCACGAGGTCCATCGAGCGATACAACTGGGGGTTCAGGGGCGCGCGGGTCGGCAGCGCCAGGCCGGCCATCGGCGCCAGAAAGCACACCTGCCCCGTCTGATGGCCCGTGAACATCTGGACCAGCGCTTTGAGGTAGGTCGTATTGGCGTTGCTGTAACGTGCGTCGACGATGGCCTTCAGGCGGGGATTGTTCAGCTCAAACTCGCGTGCGATGGGAAGAAAACAGACCGAAGGAGCGCCGCGCCGGATGCCGCGGACCAGCCAGTGCCAGCCGCGCGTCCGAAGCCGGTACCGCCAGGAGGGCAGACCGGCAGGATCCAATCTCATGTCGAGGTGTGAAGCGTAGGGCAGCATCACAGCGTCGACCTGGCGCAGGCGCCTCGCCAACCCCAAGGCGATGGGCAGCGCATCGAAAGCGTAATGATGGTCGATGAAGATGACGCTGTTGCCGGTCTGCAGGCGGTTGTCGATGGCGGCCAGCGAGGCAGACGTGCCCTCGTCTTCCGAAACCCGGACCACCAGGTCCTTCCAGATTCGCAGCACTAACCGTGGGATCGGGTGGAATCCGCGGTAGACATCGTTTTCCACGAGGTGCCTGGGAGCTTCATCAGTGGGTCGAGCAATGTGCATCGGCACGTTCGCTACCATCTCCTGCCTCATCGATCCAGTACGCCTTCTCAACACTGACTGCCGGCCTCGTTATATCACGCCTCTTCCCAGTACCCTAATGCACGAACTCGGCTCACGCATTTTCCACCTGCCCTGCCCTGCGCTATACTCCATCTACACCAGCTGGAACGCCTGACAACCATGACCGATCACCCAGAGACCGATCTCGCTCTTCTGAGTCGCCTGACACGCGACCTCGTCCGGGATGCCCTCCGGCTTGACCTGGACCTGGACGCGTTCTTCGGCCACGTGCTGCGGCAGGCGCGCGAGGTGGTGCCGTTCGACCTGGGTTGGCTTCTCCTGCGTGAAGGAGATCGGCTGCGCGTCCGGGCCGCGGACGAAGCGCATCGCGGCGATGTGGGCCTGGCGTTTCCCCTCGCCGATAGCGTGTGCGGCCTGAGCATGAGGCGCGGCGACCCCATTCGTGTTCCCGAGGATGCGGCTGCAGACGACGAGTTGCGCCGCCTCCAAAGGCCATCGCTGGGCGCCGCCCAGGCCATGGGCAGCCGGCTCGTCGTCCCATTAGTGCTCGGCCGCGATGCGATCGGCGCGCTGAACATCGAACGCGTCGAAGCCCGCGCGTTCACGCCGCACCAGATCGAGATGCTGAAGCTGCTTTGCGGCCATGCTGCGCTGGGGATCGAGTTGGCGCGCTCTCGGCAGGAAGCAGCCGCGCTGGGCGCCATCAGCCTGCAGTTAGCGCGCGAGACCGAGCTGGGCGACGTGGTGCGCACGGTCCTCGAGCACGCGCTCGGCCTGATCGGTGGGCGCTTCGGGCAGATCCTCCTGCTTGAGGGCCCTGACCTGGTCGTTCATTACACGACAAACTCGCCTGCGCGCGATCAGGACCTGCGCTTCACGGTTCACAACTCCGTTAGTGGGCTGGCCGTCACCGAGCGGCGTCCCGTCATCGTCCCCGATGTCGCAAAGCCGGAGTATCTCGTCGTGGATCGACCGCCCGGGGGCGGAGCGACCCTGCTGCCGCGCGCCACTGCGATGCCGCGCTACCAGCGCGTGCTGGAGCACGAAAAGGAACGGATGCGCGCCGAGCTGGCGGTCCCCCTCTGGTCCGGGGCGTCCCTGGCGGGCATACTGAACGTCGAGACGCCGCACGAAGCCGGCTTCGGAGAGGCACAGCGCGCGGCCCTGGCGGACTGGAGCATGCGGGCAGGACGCGCCATGAAGGATGCGTTGGGCGGCGCGAGCGAGGCGACGATGCGCACCCTTCTCATCGAGGCCCTCACGCTCGCGGGCACCACCTTCGGCCAACTCCTGGCGATCGATGGGGAAAACCTGGTCATCGTGGCCACGACGGGCGGCGAGGCGACAGGCACCCGTGTTGCTGCGGCACGCTCGGTGAGCGGCGAGGTGCTGTCCCGCCGGGACGCAGTCTATATCCCCGACGTCGACGCAGAGCCGCGCTACCACCGTTACCTGGGCGAAGAGATGAAGAGCGAGCTCGCCGTTCCCTTGATGACGGGCGACCAGGTGTTAGGGGTGCTCAACCTGGAAAGCCCGGTGCCCGACTTCTTCACGCTCGAACACGCCCGCACCCTGCAGGTGCTCGCAGGTCAGGCCGCGGTCGCCGTGGAGCGCGCACAGCGCTTCGAGATCGAACGGCTGGCTGCCATCGGCGGTCTTGCAGGCGACATCGTGCACCGGCTCAACAACCCCATCGGCGCACTGGGCGGCTGGGTCGAGATGCTCAAGCGCAAGGATTTCTACGCGGAGCTGATCGCCGCCTATCCTTATGTCGGGCAGTTCGTCGGTCGCACCGAGCGCGACATCCGGCGGGCGAAGTCGATCATCCAGGAGCTGCGGACCGAGTTGAAGCGCCGTGCGCCGGCGCCGGTCAGCCTGAATGCTGCGCTCGAGGACGCGCTTGGACGGTTGGGTTCGCTGGAAGAGCGGAAGATCCGGGTGGAGAAGTCCATGCCGGACGAACCGATACGCGTCATCGCCGGGCCCAGCCTGTGGGGCATCTTCTGGAACCTGTTCGACAACGCACTCAAGGCGATGCCCCATGGTGGCACGCTCGCCATCACAGTGACCCGCGACGAGGGGGCAGACCGGGTCACGATCGTGGTATCAGACACAGGCGTCGGCATCGAGCCGTGGCGCCTCTCATCCATCTTCGAGCCGGGCGCCTCGACGACATCCGATAGCTACGCGCCGGCGCACGGCCTGGGACTCTGGTGGACCAAAGGCCAGATCGAAAGCTTCGGCGGCAGCATCGAGGCCGCGAGCGAGCGGGGAGCCGGGACGACTTTCGTGCTCGTGCTTCGCACCGCTTAGCTGCAGGGGCCGCCTAACCAGTGCAACGGAGGGCACTTCCACATGCAACCAGATCGCATCCTCGTCATCGACGACGACCCTTCCTGGCAGGAGCTGCTCGCAGAGAGCATCGAGGCGGCGGTGGACGCGCGGTCCCATCAATGCGTTCTCTATTCTGCACGCTCGTTCGAGGAGGCCGACGTCCTGCTGGACCGCCGTCACTTCCACCTGGTCTTCGTAGATCTGCGGCTTAAGGAAGAGGAGCGTGAGTTAGCCGGCAAGCGGCTGGCCCGGAAGATCGTGAGCCAGGATGAGGGCACATCGGTGGTCATCGCCACCGGACACGCGGACGTGAGCACGGCCATCACCGCCCTGCGGGAGTGGAACGTGCTCGACTTCATCCTCAAGGACGAATGGGATCCCGACAAGGTTATCCATGTCGTGCAGACCGGCCTGGCCCAGGCGCGCCTGTCCTACCGCAGCAGGTATGAGTCCAGCGTGGATCTGCTGCGCGGTGACGAGGCCATCTACCCCTGGGCCGCACGGTTTCTCGACGCGTTCGCGCCTGCCAATGAGACCGATCGACCCGATCGGCGCCTGTCCGACTTCATGAACCACATGCTCAGCGGGCTGCACCCGCTGCTGCGCCTGGCGGGCGCCAGCGGGATGCACCTGGATCCGGTCACGCGCATCGCCGCCGCCCAGTTCTGGAGCAAGGCGCTGGGCAGCCCCATCGCACTGCTGGTCGGCCGCACGCGCACCTTCAACGCCGAGACCGTCGCGCGCCTGGGATTCAATGCCATCGAGCGGCTCGCCGAGGAGCCGGCGTTGGGCATCAGCGGTGCGGTGAGCGTGCCTGCCGTGCCGGGCTTCGAGGCCTTCGTCCGCCCGCAATGAGGAGCGGTGTCTGCTCCTGTCCGACCTCGCGGAGCATCTCTGCACCTGATGGAGACTACTGTCATGGCTACTTCTGAACCTGCCCGCATCCTGATCACGGGCGCAGGCGGCCAGATCGGCACCGAGCTGACGACCGCACTGCGGGATCGCCACGGAAACGACAACGTGGTCGCGACGGATATCCAGCCATTGCCCCACCGGCTCGCCGCCGCCGGGCCGGCCGAACGACTCGACGTCACCGATCGGGACGCGCTCGCCGGCCTGGTGCGTAAGCATCGCATCAACACGATCTACCACATGGCGGCGATCCTATCGGCCACGGGGGAAGAGAAGCCCAGGCTGGCCTGGTCGATCAACATCGGAGGCCTGACCAATGTGCTCGAGGTCGCGCGCGAAGAGGGCGTGCCGCGCATCTACCACCCCTCGTCGATTGCGGCCTTCGGACCCGAAACACCGAAGGACAACACGCCGCAGGAGACGGTCCTGCGACCGGCGACCATGTACGGCATCACCAAGGTCAGCGGCGAGCTGTTGGGCGCCTACTATCACAGGCGCTACGGGCTGGACGTGCGCGGCATCCGCTACCCCGGCGTCATCTCGTCCGAGACACCTCCCGGCGGCGGCACGACAGACTACGCGGTGGCGATCTTCTACGAGGCCATCCAACACGGCCGCTACACCTGCTTCGTCCGGGAGGACACGGTCCTGCCGATGATCTACATGCCGGATTGCATCCGGGCCACCCTGATGCTGATGGAGGCTGATCCGGCCGGACTGCTGCATGCGGCGGAGTATAACCTCGCGTCGCTGTCGTTCTCCGCGGGCGAACTGGCGGCGGAGATCAGAAAGCATCTGCCGCACTTCGAGGTGGAGTACAAGCCGGATTTCCGGCAGCAGATCGCGGACTCGTGGCCCCGCACGATTGACGACAGTGCGGCCCGGGCCGAATGGGGCTGGCAGCCCAAGTACGACCTGCCCGCCATGGTGTGCGACATGCTCGGGAAGCTGAGTGCCCGGCTGAAGTCTTAAGCCCGCGCTGGCAGGTCGCGACCGATCGACACAGGCTCGGCCCGCGCACGCGAAATAGTCTGGTTCTACTGTTGAGGAAGAAACGATGGCTTCATCATTTGTCTCCGATGTCCTGATCGTGGGTGGCGGATTGGCCGGTCTCACGGCTGCCGCGTACGTCGCCAAGGCCGGCCTGAGGGTGTTGCTGTGCGAGAAAGAGCAGAACACCGGCGGATTGGTCAATTCATTCGAGTACAAGGGATTCATTTTCGATGGGGGGATCAGGGCAGTAGAGGACTCGGGAATCGTCTCGCCCATGCTGAGGCAGTTGGGCCTGGAACTCGACTTCCTCCCCAACCCAGTGTCCATCGGCATCGGCGAGGATGTGATCGGAGTCTCCTCAAAGGAAAGCCTTGAAGCGTACCAACAGCTCCTGATCAGGTACTTCCCGGACAGCCGGCAGGAGATTGCGGGCATCGTCGATCAGATCGCAAGGATCATGGGCTACATGGATGTGCTCTATGGGATCGACAACCCGCTCTTTCTGGATTTGAAGAACGATCCGAAGTATGTCCTCAGCACGATCTTGCCGTGGGCGTTCAAGTATCTGCTGACCGCGCCGAAGATCGCCGCACTCCGCGAGCCGGTCGAGCAATACCTTGCCAGGTTCTCCGCCAATCAGTCGCTGATCGATCTGATTGCCCAACACTTCTTCCGGCAGACCCCGACGCACTTCGCCCTCAGCTACTTCAGTCTCTACCTGGACTATCGCTATCCCAGGGGAGGAACCGGAGCGCTGCCCCAGGCGCTTGAGCGATTCGTGCTGGACCATGGCGGAGAGATACGTCGCGAAACCCGAATCACGAGCCTCGACCCCGGGCGGCACGAAGCAGGGGATGATCAGGGGAACCTCTACACTTACAAGAAGCTGGTCTGGGCCGCGGATCAGAAGGCGCTCTACGGGCTCGTCGACCCGGCATCCGTGCCGGACCGCAAGGCCGGCGAACTCATCCGGGCCAAAAAGGAATCCCTGGTGGGCAAGGTCGGGGGCGACTCGGTCCTGACCGTATATCTCACGGTAGATCTGGAGACCGGGTACTTCGCGCGTATCGCCAGCCCGCACTTTTTCTACACGCCGTCGACCGCCGGGCTTTCGACGGTCAGTCTGGGCGAACTGCGCAAGGGTGATCCGGAAGATGCCACGGGATGGGTCGCAGACTGGCCGCGCATCGAGGACTGGCTCAGACGGTACCTGGAATACACCACTTACGAGATCTCCTGCCCCGTTCTGAGGGACCACACGCTCGCCCCCGCGGGCAAGACAGGGCTGATCGTCAGTTCGCTCTTCGATTACGCGCTGACGAAACACATCGCGGCTTCGGGCTGGTACGACGAGTTCAAGCGGCTGGTGGCCGACCAGATGATCCGGGTGTTAGACAGCACCATCTATCCCGGGCTGAAGGCCGCCGTCATCGACAGCTTCACGTCTTCACCGCTGACGCTGGAGAGGATCTCAGGCAACTCGGAGGGCGCCATCACGGGATGGGCATTCACCAATGACGCCATGCCGGCCGTGACCAGCCTGCCGGGTGTTACGAAGGCGGTGTTGACGCCGATTCCGGACGTCTACCAGGCAGGCCAGTGGACCTACAGCCCATCGGGCATGCCAATCTCCATCCTGACCGGCAAGTTGGCCGCGGATCGGGTCGTCAAGGACCTGGCGTAAGGCCGGCCAACCTAATGCTCGCCTCCCAGACCCGGCGGCCCAGCGCCCGGTCCAGCGCCGGCGCGGCGGGCTTCTCGTCCACGGTCAGATGAAAGAAACGGCCGCTCACGTCCGCAAGTTCCGGGGCCGCTGCAAGGTAATAGAGCGCCTCTCCGGAGATTGCCGGATCCTTGAGCAGGGGCCCGATGAGGACGCGCTGGTACCACCGGTACAGTGGCCCGTTGTTGTTGCCGATGTTGGTCCGCACGTCCCCCGGATGCATGGCATTGATGGTGACGCCGGCGCCCCGCAGCCGGTCGGCAAATTCCCACGTGGTCAGCAGCTGCGCGATCTTGGATGCTCCATAGCCCCGATATCCATTGTAGCGCCTGCGCTCCCAGTTCAGATCCGCCAGATCCAGCCCGCCGAACCGGTGGCCTTCGGAGTTCACCTGGATGACGCGCGCGGGCGCGCTCTGCTTCAGACGTTCGAGCAGGAGATGCGTCAGGAGAAACGGCGCGAGGTGGTTCACACAGAACACCGTCTCGAAACCACCCGCGGTCACGGTTCGGGTCGTGGAGAACAGCCCGGCCGAGTTGATCAACACGTCGATGCGGGGATAGTCCCTCAGGAGCGTCGCGGCCGCAGCCCGGACGCTCGCGAGATCGCTGAAGTCGGCGATGACGATGTCGACCGGCGCGCCGGTGTGCGTCACGATCTCGCGCCGCACGGACCCAGCCTTGTCGGGGTTCCGGCAGAGCATGACGATATGGGCCCCGGCGCTTGCGAGCCGCCTGGCGGCCGCCAGGCCCACGCCCGAAGTGGACCCTGAGATGACGCACAGCTTCCCGGCCAGGGAAGCGGTCGTGGTCTTCTGGCTGGCCCGGCGATTCTCGATGAACGCGAGCTCATCGGGCAACTTGCGTGCGGCCATTGCGTCTCCCCTCAGCCAAATTTACTGCGCATGAACCGGCGATAGCGTTTCTTGAGCAGCGGGATCCCGTCGAGAATCGCGCCCCACAGGTCGAAGTAGTCGCGCTGGCCAATGATCCGGCCATCCTCGTGCAGGGTCAGCTTGGTGCTGCCGTAGAGGGGCGTCGGCGGATACTTCGCGAAAGCCATCGTCATGATCCAGTCCATCAGGATAACATTGGAATCCTGGGCGATGGAGAGGATCTCCATGTGCAGGCTTTGGCAGCGCTGCGTCAGACGTTCGCAGAGGCCGACGAATTCGTCGATCCCTTCGATGCGCTGGATGGAATCCTGGAAAACCACCTGGGGGTGGTAATACGGGTAGATGTGCGACCAGTCCGGCTTGCCCTGGGTGTTGTAAGTTCTGCCCCACAGCTCTCTGACAGTGTCGGTGTCCAGTGGCCTCAGCGGGCTGTCCTTGTCGTCCCCGTGCGTGACGGGTTCCGGGTATGCTTTCTCTTCTGTCATTAATGACATCTCCGAGTGGTTGGGACCCAACCATCGCGCAGCTACGGCGTCAGAACCACCTTGCCGAACTGCGAACCCTCTTCCAGCCGGGCGTGCGCGGCGCGGCCCTCGCTAAGCGGCATCACGGTGTCGATCACCGGCGCCAGCTTACGCTGCCACACCAGGCTCATGACGTCGTGGAAGTCCTGCCGGCTGCCCATGGTGCTGCCCAGGATGCTGATCTGCTTGCTGAAGACGAATCGCAGATCCATCTCCAAGATGGGCCCGCCCGTGCCACCGACGGTGACGAGCCGCCCCCCGCGCGCCAGTGCGCGAATACTGGCGGTCCAGGTCGGCGCACCGACGTTGTCCACGACGACATCGACGCCCCGCTTGCCGGTGGCCAGGAAGACGGCCTTCGACCAGTCCTCCGCCCGGTAGTTGATCGCATGATCCGCGCCGAGCGCCAGCGAGCGGGCCATCTTGTCCGGCGTCGACGTGATGGCGTAGACCGTCGCCCCAAGGTGCTTCGCGATCTGGATCGCGGCGCTGTTGACGCCGCCGCCCGCGCCCACGATGGCGACGGTCTCGCCAGCCTGAAGCGCAGCGCGCTTGACCAGCATCCGCCACGCAGTCAGATAGACCAGCTGCGGGGCCGCGGCTTGGGGGAAATCGAAGTCGTCCGGCATCGTCATGAGGTCCGACGAAGGGACGACCACGTACTCCGCACAGCCTCCCCAGGTGTGCTCGCCGAGAATGCGATACTTGGGCGACACGCTATCCTCGCCACGGCGGGTCCACTCGTCCTCCCCGACCACGCCGCCTGGGGCTGCAATCACGCGCGTTCCCAGGGGCAGGCCGGCAGTATGGGGCCCATGGGCGGCAACCACGCCGGCCACGTCCGCGCCGCCGATGTGTGGCTTCGGCAGCCGCTCGAAGGCCGGACCGCCGCGACGCACCCAAAGGTCGAGATGGTTCAGGGCCACGGCCTTGACCCGGATGAGGCTCTCTCCGGGCCCGGGGGTGGGATCGGGCAGATCACCGTAGTGCAGGACCTCCGGGCCGCCATGTTCGACAAAGTAAAGCGCCTTCACCGATTGCCTCCTGAAACGTGGATCTCAGTCGCCAGCGGGTCGATCCTGTGACAGGATCACGACGCTGTACGGCCCGAGGGCGACCTTGCCCTGATGGGGCATGCCGTCGTACTCGCCCTCCACGGCTTCCACGGCGAACACATCCTGCTGGCCAAACTCCGGGGCGTAGCCCTGCCAGTCGCTGTTGAATCGCACCTGCCACAAGCCGCCCGCAGGGAAGCCAACGGTGTAGTCGGCCCGGCTCTCCCGCGAGAAGCTGGCGAGCACGACCACGCTGTCGCCCGGGCCGCCGTCCTTCCAGCGGTGGTAGACGACGACGTTGTCGGCGTTGTTCGCATGATACACCTGGACATGCGGGCCGGTGAGACCGGCCGTCGTGTTCTGCCAGTTGCGGCGCAGCTTGAAGAGGTCCGTGTACATCTGGAGGATGCCGCGCTGCGATTCCACGCGCGACCAGTCGACCGGATCCTCCTCGTGGAACCAACGCGCCTCGAGCAGCTCCTGTCCCTGGAAGATCATCGGCACGCCCGGCGCGGTGGCCACGATGCCGGCTCCCAGCGTCGAGCGCTTCTTGGGATACCAGCTCTCCGCGTCGCCCGGTGCAATCTCCTCCGGCACGCGGGCCTGGCCGTTCGCGTCCTCATCGTGCGATTCGGTGAAGATGATCCGGTCGAAGGGATCGTCGCCCAGGGCTGCCTCGATCGCGGTCTTCACTGCGATCATGTCCCGGTGTTCGTCGGCCATGCCGACAATGGCGCCCCGGATGATGCCCACAAACTGCGGGTCCCACTGCGAGCTGAATCCCGCACCTCCGGCTCCGATGTCCCTGGTCATCCAGGCGTTGCCCTTGAGGTCCTCCGCAATCGTGAACTTCCAGGGCTGGCGGGCCTGGATCTCCTCGTTCAGCCAGCGGAGCAGGGCCCAGCCCTCCGGCAGCTCGCGCGCCGGGTCAACCCCGGTGTCCAGGCCATCGACGTGCCGGATATACGCGGTCGCATCGAACCGCAGCCCGTCGAGATGGAACTCCTCTAACCACGTCAGCGCGTTATCGCGGAAGTACTGCCGGACCTCTCCCCGGCCGTAGTCCGGCCGGGTATGCCCCCACGGCGTCTCCGCGCGCCAGTCCTGGTAGAAGTAGATGCCTCCGCCGTCGCCCTCGTGCCACCCGTCGTACTGCCAGAGTGCGTTATCGCTCGGCCCAGCGTGATTGTAGACCACGTCAAGGAAGACCGCGATCCCGCGGCGGTGCGCCTCGTCGATGAAGTGCTTCAGCCCTTGCGGCCCGCCATACTCGCTTTCGACCGCGAACGGATGCGCGACGTTGTAACCCCAGGAGTAGCCCCCGGGGAACTCGTTTGCAGGCATCAGCTCGACCGCGTTGATCCCCAGGTGGGCCAGGTAGTCGAGCTTCTCGGCGGCAGAGTAGAACGTGCCCGGCTTCCCCGGCTCCTTGACGTGAAATGACCCGACGTGCATCTCGTAGATGACCAGCTCGTTCCACGCCGGCATCTTGAAGTCGCCGTCCTGCCACTCGAACGCCGGATCGACGATGATGCTGTTGCCGACCGAGTTGGTCAGCGCACGCGCGTATGGGTCCAGACGCCACAGCTCGGTCTCACCGTTCCGGACCAGGTAGCGGTATTCCTGTCCGGCACGCGCGCCCGGCACGTCCCCGGACCAGAATCCG
>CAZMIS010000088.1:0-11761 GCA_964566325.1 uncultured Anaerolineales bacterium | reverse complement strand
GAGCAGCCGGTCTCATCCATCGCGAGATCGAAGCCGTGACCTCCTTGCAAGCCAGTGCCAAAGACGAGTTCGCTACCTGTAGCGTTAAGTTTGACTAGGAACCCGCCACTGTCGCTCACAGACCTGTCGAAGGCTCCTGGCGTGGTCGGGAACGCGATGGAATTCGACTCACCTGTTACGTGCGCGCCACCTGTCGCATCGAGCGCCACAGCGTACGCATAGTCATTTTCGCTACCCCCGAGGAAAGTAGCGTAAGATAATGTGCTACCTTCCGAGTTCAACTTAACGACGAAGGCATCTTCTCCGCCATTGAAGCTGGTATCGAATGCATCCGCAGTGACCGGAAAGTCACTTGAGTAAGTGGTACCTGTTACGTATGCGCAGCCTGCCTTATCCACTGCGATACCGTACCCGTCGTCTCTACTGGTACCGCCTACGAAAGTGGCATAAGCCAGTGCATTGCCACCCGGATTGACCTTAGCTACAAAAGCATCATATGCGTTTGGCCAGGCACCGCCGCTGAAGCTAGTATC
The DNA here is from genome assembly GCA_964566325.1 of uncultured Anaerolineales bacterium. Classification (GTDB taxonomy): domain Bacteria; phylum Chloroflexota; class Anaerolineae; order CG2-30-64-16; family CG2-30-64-16; genus JALOOB01. Next base: position 11,228 of record CAZMIS010000088.1, on the reverse strand, counting down.
AAGAGCATCTGGGGTGACTGGGAAGTCACCGGAGTACGTCCTGCCTGTTACGTAGGCACTACCGGTCACATCTATGGCGATGTCGCGGGCGTAATCCTCATCGCGGCCACCCAGAAAGGTACTATAGATTAGTGAAGTGCCGGTAGGATTCAGCTTCACCAAGAAAGAATCAGTCCCGGAGCTACCATCATTGTCTGGATCGAAACCATCCGGCGTGGTGGGAAAATCTGCTGAACCGGTCCAACCCGTCACATAGGCGTGTCCCGCTGTATCTACTGCCAGATCCATTCCCCAATCATCGGCACTGCCTCCAAGGAATGTGGCGTAGTCTATCCTGTTTCCGGATGGACTCAGTCTGAGAACGAAGACGTCGTCATAGCCGCCACCATAGTTGGGGTCGACGACTCCAGGCGTCGTCGGGAAGTCAGGGGAGGAAGTATAGCCCACCGCATAGGCATTTCCTTCCTCATCTAAAACGATGCCATAGCCGTGTTCCCATCCACCACCGCCTAAGTACGTTCCGTACAAGAGATCTGCAGAATTGTCGGCTGGCGAATTCGGGCGTGCGATTCGCGCGCTCTCGTAGGCGTCGACACGCGCAAACGGCCGATCCACGTCAAAGGATTGGGCCCTTCTGTGCTGTACAACGGCACTGCCACTCGACGTCTCGGCTTCGAGCAGCGGCAGAGCAGTTACGCCAGCGGCCGTGCTCAAGCGCAAGGCAAGCCCGTCCACCGCCAAGTCATCGGCGCCTTCCACGCGTAGCCGCACTGCACCCAAGTCCGCGCCGGGCCGGGCTGCCAGTCGCTGCACCATCTGGCCGTCCTCGCTTGTGAACTCCAAATCCACGCCAGGGTATAGGTCCATGTAGCGCACGCCACCCCATACCGGGACGTCGGGGCGCCACTGCGCCGGATCGTCGCCAATGAAGTAGGAGATGACAGTGTCCAGCGGGCCAAACGGCTCCATGCGGGGGTGGGAGTTCGCGCCGACGAAGGACAGCTTGATATTGGCAGCCTTCCGCGTTTCGCGTTTGAGCCCTATTTCCGCTCTGTCTGGCTCGAATTGCACGGTCGGATCGACACGCTGATTTACCTCGTCATCGGCGGACTGTTCGACTACTGTGATCCAGAGCGCATCCTCCGCCAGCCACATCGTACCTGCACCCCCACGCACCTGGAACCGGGCGCCGGCATCCCATTGGCCTACGTTCTCGATGAACATGACTGGACTGGATCGGAAGCTCTGAGATGCGCTAACCTCAGGAGCTACGAGTGCAGCGGCGTTAGGCGCGACAGTTGTGGAGAGCAAGAGCGGGAGCAGCAGCAGACAGAGCAGACGTTTGCGCATTGTTGATCTCCGATGCAGTGGAACCGTTGGCCAGGCACGAACTGAAAGACAGGGAGATGTTCTTACTGGAGATTGTACGCACGTTCACGTTGCAGCACAAATGACGAGATGCAATCCAGCGTGCCGTGCGAGGCGTATAACCTGGCGTGCTTTCCGCCAATAATGGTCAGTTGGGACCCGGACCACTCCGTATCATGCTCATGCACCCGCACGACGAACCAGACCTGATAGGGTATCGCGAGCGGGTGTGCTTGTTCGAGAGAATCTATAGAATCTGCATACTGGAGCCAAACTGCGAACCAGGTATTGACAGATCATATCCATCTGGGTATACTTACGCCGTGGCGCCAGGTGTGCGCCGACTAGGGGAGCCTTCGGGCGCCCCTTTTTTGTTTTCCAGCCCAAATCACTCACGAACGGGAGGGACACATGAAGGAATTCCTGCTCAACAATCGAGCTGACATGGTGGAAAGGGGGCTCATCATGGCAGCCATCGTCGTCGCGGCCGTCTTCCTCTGGGTCAGCATTGGCCAGAAGCTGGCGGTCAAGCTCGGCATCGTAGACGCGTCCATCGGAGGCTGACATGCGCAGGTGGCTGGCCGGCCGCCGCTTCCTGACCGGCAGGCCGTTCCTGACCGGCCGGTCAGGCGACATGGTGGAAGGGGCGCTCACCTTTCCACTGATGGCCCTGGTGACGCTGGCGCTGGTCAACCTGGCGCTGGCCGGATTCTCGGCCACGACGGCCAACCACGCGGCCGGCTACGGCGCACGAGCCGGCTCGGTCGCCCAGGTGGACCCGGCCGGTCGGGCGCTGGAGGCCGCGCAGCAGGCGCTGCAGAGCGGGATCGGCGACTACGCCGTCCGCGTGGCGGCCGACACCTATCCTGGCGGCGTCGTGCGCGTCGAGGTGGACTGGGCCGTGCCCAACTTCTACGGCAGCCTCATGCCGCTCTTCGGCGCGTCCAGCGGCCCACTCAAGGGCACGGCCGTCAGCGCCTTCCGCAAGGAGGGCTGGTGATGACGAGGCTGAGGTCGAGGTTGAGGCTAAGGTCGAGGCTGAGTTCAGGCTTGACCTCAACCTTGACCTTTGCCTCCGGTCGCCGCGGCGACATGGTTTGGAACGCGCTTGTCATCGTGACGGTGCTGCTGCCGCTGGCCGGCCTGGCGATCGACGTGCCGCGTTACTTCGCGCTGCGCAGTCGCCTGCAGATCGCGGCGGACGCGGGCGCGGAGGCGGCGGCTCGCGCCGTGGATATCCGGCACTACATCAACACGGGCGAGACCCGCCTGGAGCCGGATCGTTACGCCGGAGAAGCGGCCTGGGCCTTCGACACCGCGGTGACCGGCTTGCGGGCGCGCGGCTACACGGCCAACCTGGATGGCATTGACCTGGACGAAGGCGCGGACGCGGTCACGACGCGCGCGAGCGGCACGATCCGGCTGTTCTACAACCTGATCCCGCCCGTCACGGTGCGGGTGACCGCGACGAGCTGGTACCGCATGATCCGGCGGTGACATGGAAATCAGCCTCAACCTGCGCCAGCTCATCCTGGGCGCTGCAGCAGTCAGTCTGGTCATCCTGCTGGCGCTCATCGGCCACGCGGTGACGCCGTTTGCCGAGGGCAGCCCGCTGGTGCTGACGCCGGAGCGCTGGGAGGCCGCGGCGCTGGCCCACAAGGCAGGCGCCGAGATCGTGCGCCTGGAGGCGGATGGCCGCGCCCTGGCGGCCCTGGCGGCCGCAGAGCCGCCCGACGCGGTGCAGGCCATGCTGCTGGCGCAACGGATCTATGCAGGCCAGCGGAGCGGCACGGCCGCCACGGCCACCGCACGCGCGGCGCTGGTGGATGCGGCCGCAGCCGTAGCCCGCTACGCCGGCGGCGGGTTGACCCGGCAGGCGGCGATCGCAGCGGTCAATGCAGCCCTGGAGCGGATCCGGGCGCTGCGCGGCCAGGCGGTGAGCCGCATTCCTACCGACGAGCAGGGTCGCCATGTCGCTTTCCTCCCCCTGGCAAGCGTCGGCTTTGCCGGCCGAGAATCTGACCGCCTTCGAGCGCGCCGCACGGCAGATCGCTGAGGAGGAGCGCCGGCTACGCCTGATCGCCGAGAGCCAACTGCACGAGTACGTGCGCCTGACGGTCGAGTTCGCCGCGCTGTTCCTGGCGGACGAACTGGATCGGCGCACGCGGGCCGATCCCTTGTTCGTCAGCCGCGCCACGCCGGAGGTATGGCGGAGCCTGCTGCAAGGGGTGAGGTCAGGCAGGCCTTCCCGCGTTGATGGCGCCCAAGATGGGCCGGCGTCCGGGAACGGCAATGGCTGGATGACCGAGACGCCTCCGGCCGAGGCCAACGACCGCTGGCGCGCCGAGGCGGAGCGTCTGCAGGGCGAAGTGAGTCGCCTGCAGGCCGAGAACCGGCTCCTGCGGGCGCTGGTCAGGCCGCCCAGGGAGACGCTGGCTGAGGGGCCGTCCGAGAGCGCGGCGCTCGGTGTTGTTGCTGCGCCACCGGAGGATCGGCCGGGGCAAGCGGAGAGCGGACCGATTTCGGGGGGCGCTTACCGACCCGTATCCGATTCGCCAGCGCCAGATGCTGCGGAGACGAAGGCCCGTGATACTCCTGGCATCCAGGCGTTGGGCTTGTCCGATGTGAAGCTGCCGGCGCTGCCGGCGGTGGCGCCAGGCCGGTTCGCCGATCAGCTCCAGACCTGGCCGCGCCAGGCGTTGGCGCTGGCCGCGCTGGGATGCACCGGCTGGTCGATGCGCCTGGCGATCGCCGGCCTGATGAGCGCGAACCTGACGACCGTCAAGGCGGACGCCGGGTCGCTGCGCCGGGCATTTCAGGTGCTGGCGCGGCGGCAGTTCTGGATCGAGCAGAAGGTCACGGTGGCAGGCGTGCACAAGCCCGAGCTGGTCGAGGCGGACGACACGACCCTGATCCTGGTGCGCCTGGCGCCGCTCGGCCACGAAGTACTGCGGGCCTGCGGGATCGTGGCCGTGCCGTCCGAGTGGGACCTGTTGCTGGCATCCCACGGCGGCCCAACGCAGACAGCTCATGCCGGGTTGGTCTGCACGTTCACGTATCACGCCCGCCTGCGCGGCTGGGCCACCGCGGTGTGCCCGCCAGCGACGGGGCCTTCACAACCGGACGTCCTGTTGCGCCGGGAGGGCGCGGACCTTTTCGCGGAGGTCGAAGGGGGGAGCGGCGACGCCGAACGCCGGATGGTCAAATGGCAGCGCCAGGTCGAGCGCCAGGCCCGGGTTGCCCTGGTCGCCGTGACAGCCGAGATGCGGCAGCGGCTCGTGGCCGAGGCCCAGGCGGCCGGCGCAGAGCACGGCCTGGCCACCGACCTCCAGACGCTGTTCGACACGCAGAAAGCCCGCGGCCCGCTGTGGGCCACGGAGTGGTAGGGCAGGTGTCAGGGGACAGGCATCAGGGATCACAAGCTTGTCTGACCGCTGCCTCCTGATCCCTGACCCTTGGACATGGAGGTGACATGCTCAACGAGATCCACGTCGAAGGCGTGATCGCCGCGCGTTGGCGTTACGGCGAGGCGGAGTTTTTGCGCATCGCCGTGTACAGCGATCCGGGCCGCGGTGGGCGGCGCGGCGATGGCAGCGGCCGTGACCTGCCCGATTACGTGACCTTGCGCTGCGAGGGGCTGCACGCGTTGGCGGCGGCCGGGCTCCGCGAAGGGGATCGGGTGCGTGCCGCCGGCCAGCTCACCAGCCGCGAGTACGACATCCCCCTGGCCGCGTTTCTGAAGAAGGCGCGCGGGGATGGCGGCGTCCTGGAAGCGTTGCGCAGCCAGGCCGCCCAGCACGGTGACGAGGTGGCGATGCCGCACGTCATCAACGAAATCCTGGTGGAACGGCTGGCGGCGCTCCAGCGCGTTGAGCGCGAAGAAACGCCGGCCAGGCCTGCTCGTGAGCGCCGCCGGCGTGCGGCGAGTTCGACACCTGCCCCGGCCGAGCCGGCCCAACCGGCGCCGGCCGCGGGCTAATGGAAACGCCCGGCATGTGCGTCTGAGCCGGGCCATTCCGCCATGCACTTTAACAGTCGCATAGGGTACACGTACAAGCACTCTGCGCGTGAAAAGCGCGCGGAGCTACACACACCTGAACCAACGATGGGCGCGCGCTCTCGCTTCTTGGGCGCGCGCCCAGATACAAGCCACTGACACTTCCTCAAGCCACCCCACGCGGCCCTGCCGGGCCGCCTTCCTCCGCCTCTCTGCGAGCATGACCTGGGCGCATCAGCGCTGAGCGCACCGGTGCGCCGTTGGCGCTCCCAGGTCGTGTCCGCAGAAGGGACACCCCACAGCGCAGCACATCCCAACTCACGGAGCATCCTATGACACCCACAGCCCAACCACCCCCGGCCGAATGGCTCCCCCGCGGCCTGGCCGCACTCGACGAGCGGTTCGCCAAGGCCAAGGCCGAGAAGTTCACCGTCAAGACGCTGGCCGACCGCAAGTTCGCCGTCACGAACGGCGAGGGCGGCGCCTACGAGGTGGACTTCACGGCCACGAACACGGGCGTCTGCAACTGCCCCGACTTCCAGAGCCGCGGCAGCCTGCTGCATGCCTGCAAGCACACGGCGCGGATCGTGCTGGAGCAGTGGCCGGCAGCCTACGAGCGGTACCAGGTCAAGGTGCGCGAGCTGGCAATGGCCAGCATCACGGCCAAAGCCCGCGCCGCCGAGGCCGAAGCCACACAGTCCCCGCCGAGGGAGCCCGCAGCTCTCCCACAGCCCGCTGTTCCGGTCTCACGCGATCTCATCACGGCCATCGTGAACGCGACACTCAGTCGCGCCATGAGGGAGGTGATCGAGGCGCTGGAGGCCAAAACCGTCGCGATCGCGGAGGCGGTTGCCGCGGAGCTGGCGAAGGAAAGTGAGCAGTAGCAAGCGGATCGCCCAGGAGGCAGGATCGTCCCATCGGAGCTGACGACGCCCTCGAAACAAGCCGGCTTACGGCACATCGGGGGCAGGTTGCGGCGCCGGCTTGCGCAGACCTCCCTGTTCCCGTTCGACGTGCCTTTCCGTATTCCGCAGGTCGTCATACCTCACGGTTGCGCCAGGCAGGCGCGCGGAGCCAACAGGGTTGGCAGTCGGATCGCTCCGCCCGACGGTATTCACGCCAGCCCTTTTCATAACCACGACAGCCTCAGTCACAAGCGCATCACACAGCCTGAGACACGCTTACCTCGCCCGACTATGGGCGCATCCATCACACCCCCGATAGGGAATCTTCACAAGGAGCCAATCACATGTCCACCAAGACGACTGACACCGCTACCGGCTTGACCGCGCCCGTCGCGGCAGGCAAGACCTTCGACACCGTGCTGGCCGACCTGGCGCAGCCCTTCGATCCCGAAACCGTGGAGTTCAAGGCCGGCGCGACCACGCAGGACAAGGCCCACGCGTTGGCGCTGGCCTACGTGGACTCGCGCGTCTACCAGGGTCGGCTCGACGCCGTGACGCCCGACTGGCGCAACGAGTACACCCGCGAGTACGCGGGTGACCGCGTGATCGTCACCTGCGCGCTCACGGTGGCCGGCGTGACCCGTCAGGCGATCGGCGAGAGCCTGCAGGCCAGCGCCCGCCACGACGGCAGCACCGTGATCGAGGAGAACGCCGCGACCACCGCCGAAGCGCAGGCCTTCAAGCGCGCCTGCTCCGCCTTCGGGCTCGGCCGCTACCTCTACTCGGTCCCGCAGGTGTGGGCCGACTACGACAGCGGCAAGCGGCAGTTCACGCCCGCGGCCCTGCAGGCGCTGCGCGAAATGCTGCGCACCGGCAAGTACGATCCGTCGGCGAACGGCAACGGTAACGGCCACGCTTCCAACACGGGAAATGGTCACGCGGCCTTCGCCCCGGCAGGCGACGCGACGAATGGCGCCACGCCGGCTTGCCCCAAGTGCGGCGGTCCCATGTGGGACAACCGCGCCGGCAAGAAGAACCCGAAGGCGCCTGACTTCAAGTGCCGCGACAAGAACTGCGACGGCGTCATCTGGCCGCCGAAGCAGACCGAGGGCGTTCCCTTCTAGGCGCACGAACGGGGGCTTGCCCCCACGACGCCCAGGCCACCAGCCAGGCAGACCGGTGGGGAGAGCACATCCGCTCTCCCCACTTTTTGCTTCCGCACACGGAGATCACCCCGGAACTCACCACACAGCCCGCAGGAACAGACTATGAACACGCCCACACAGATGACTTTTCTCACGACGCCGGCGGCCCGCGTCACGATTCGCGAGCTGCCCACCACCGAACAGCCCAGGGAACGCTTGAGCCGCTACGGTCCGGCTGCCTTGAGCAGTGCCGAACTGCTGGCGATCGTCCTACGCCTGACTGACCTGGGCCAGGCCGAGACGTTGCTGGCCCACTACGAGGGCCTGGATGGCCTGGTGAGAGCGCCGCTGGCAGAGCTTGCCGGCCGCTACCGCGGCATCGGCTCCGGCAAGGCGCATCAGCTCAAGGCGGCCTTCGAACTGGGCCGGCGCTCCATCCTCGCGCTGCCCCCTGAGCGACTGCGCATCAAGTCGCCAGCCGACGCGGCCAACCTGCTGCTGGCGGACATGAGCGCGCTGGAGCAGGAGGAGCTGCGCACGATCATCGTGGACAGCAAGAACCAGGTGCTCAAGATCCACACGGTCTACAAAGGCTCCCTCAACACGGCCGTACTGCGCATCGCGGAGGTGTTCGGTGAGGCGATCCGCCTCAACGCGGCCGGCCTGATCGTTGCGCATAACCATCCCTCTGGCGACGTCTCTCCGTCGCCCGAGGATGTGCATGTCACCCGGCAGCTCGTTGAAGCCGGCAAGCTGCTCAGCATCGACGTGCTCGACCATCTTGTACTAGGGGGCCACACTTTTCTGAGCCTGAAGGAGCGCGGCTTGGGTTTCTGATCCCGCTCTGCCAGGCCCAAGGCAGATACATCACGCATCCCACAGGAGCAACCCACATGGAAGACATCCCCGACACCCTGCGCGTCTGTTTCGTTCCGGCCAGGAACGGCTCAGACGTCATCTGCCGCCTGCCTTCGGGCAAGGTGGCTTTCCCGTCACGATATTACTGGAATCAGCCGCCGCCTCGACCCTACGAACTCTGGTTGGTCCGGCCATGCGGCGAGACCGCCAGCGTGGGCTACGTCAAGCCGATCCAGCGCTTGGCCGAGGCGCCCTTCCGCGACACGCGCGCCGGCCGCCTGGGCAACAGCATGCTGCTGCGGCTGGGCCGGTCCCTGGCCAGATTGGTCGGCCTCTGGCAGCGCCCGCGTGCGGCCCTGCGCCGCCACGCGCAGTCACACGCCGACGGACATGGAGGATGACATGCAAATCATCCTCTACCTCACGAGCCAGGCGTCCCCCGACGCCACCAACGAGCTGCCCGACGATCCAGACGCCGCGGCCCGCGGCCGCAACGGCTGGTTCTGCCCGCGGCAGATCACCATCCGGCGCGGCGAGCAGGTCTGGGTCGCCATCCGCTCGCGGCGCATGGGCGAGAACGCGCCCATCCAGTTGCAGATCGCGGCAGCGACGGCGCACGCCCTGGGCGGCGCACTGCTGTTGGCCGCGGCCAACTCCGTGACCCGCTCGACCGATCTCCGTGCTATTCCCGTTGAAATCGAATGGCACGGGGACTACGCAGGCGGCGACTTCGACGATACCGGCGAGCTCACCGTCATCGAGGCTCCCGTCGGCCCGGACGCCTACGTAACCGATGAGTTGGTGAACGCTGCGTTCGCACAGGCCACGGGCCAGGACCCGATCCACATCATCCGCTGGGTCGAGGTTGAGGAGCCGGTCGGCGGCTACCGCGTCTGCGGCGTGTGCCGGGTGGACATCGCATTCGATCCGCTCGACCTGCACGACTGTGCGCACTGTGGGGAGCCGATCTGTCCGGCGTGCGCCGCGCGCGGCCACACACTTTGCTCGGCCTGCGCCGGCCTATCCTGGTCACCAGGTGAGGGTGGGGAAGGAGGCGCGCCATGCTCAACCTGACCCGCCAACCGCGTCGCGACGGCCTGCCGGGCGAGGAGCTGATCTTCCGCTTCGACCAGCCGGAGGCGCGCGGGACAATCGTCCTGCGTGAGTGCGCCTACGGCCTGGAGATCGTGGCGCCGGACCTGCACCCCGACCCGCTGGCGCTGCTCGACCTGTACTACGCGTCGGATGCTCACCTGGAGGCCAGGTCGCGTAGCAGCGACACTGAGCCCGACCCACTCTGTCAGATCATTGTCCACACACCGGCCCAGCCCGAGGACGCCCTGGGGCGCGTGCGCTTCTTCGCCGATCACACCGAGGTGGACTTCGATCCCGGCGTGACGGAGTGGCAGAACGGCGCGGATGCTTCAGACAACGTCTACGGCTACTCATTGGCCGACTACCCACCGGTGGTGCTGGCGGCCCACGCCCACGGCGTCATGGTGTTCCACACCTGCACCGGGGACGGGGAGCCCAGTCCCCTCTGGTACACGACCGATCCCAGTGACGCTGGTCCGCTGGCCGGCGGCCACCAGTTTGACATCCGCGACGTGATCCTGGCCCTGACCGCGCTGGGGCGCCGCACGCCTGCGCCTGAGGTCATTCTGTCCGATCCGGCGCGCCTGCGCGAGACCCTCGTGAGCGCCATCGCGGCGGGGATCATCACCCGGGACGGCATCGTGGACTGGCAAAGCTGGCCGCGTTGCGTCTCGTGCGACGAGCTCATCCCACCGGATGAGCACAGCCACGACTGCATCGCCTGCGGCGCGATCCTCTGCAATCACTGCTTCTCGGCCCGGGCGCGTTGCCCGAGCTGCTGACACACCGACCGTGGGCCATCCGCCCACTTGCTTCGGGCCAGGCACACCCGCCTGGCCCGCTTGTCCCCCTGGCTCTTCTTTGTGGGAGTCACAGGAGAGCCGCACGCCTGGCGGTCAATCGGACAGGCGGCTCTCCTGTGGCCCGCACGTTGCGGCCACGCCAAGCCCCCACAGACACTCTCGACACGGAGCAACACATGGCTACCCAAACACCGCTGACAGAAGATCCCCTGGCCGCTCGCGACCCGGTACAGGCTGCGCTAGCGTACCTGGCCCGTATCGGCCGCCAGCCGGCAGCCGAGCCACACTGGACCGCCGGCGACCGTCGCTACCTGGCCGGCCCGCTCATCGTGGGCGACCCGGCCTGGGGCCGCGATACACCCGCTTGGCTGAGCGCCGCAGTGCAGGTCGCCCGACTCGGGCTGGTGCTGGCCGGCGAGCACGACCACGCCTCCGAGGAAGAGGCTGTGGCCTACCTAATGGCGGCCAGCCTGGCCGCGCCGCTGCACACCGACTGGGCTGCGCTCTACTTCTGGGTCGCGGCCCGCGTCCTGGTGCGCTGGAGCAAGATCGGCCAGGAGGAAGACTTCTGGCAGATGATCGAAGCCGCCGCGCCTCAACGCACGCTGCGGCCCGACCAGGAAGACGATCTGCGTCGCCTGCTGCGAGACATTCGGCGCGGCGTGGAGCGTTACGCCAGGCTCCCCCACAACACAAGCACAGACACTACATCCACTCACGAAGGAGCACGCAAATGACCATTTGGTACAGCATCTCAGCCCAATTCACTCTGCGGCCCGACGCCGACCGGCACGCGCTGGCCGTCGCCGTGGTCGCCTACGAGGAGGCCACCGTCCCCGCCGTGCGCATCGCAGACGACACGGTCACGGTCGAGGCTGAAGGCGACATGTGTCGCGGCACAGCCGACGACCTGCGCGCTGGCCTGGTCCGGCTGATCCACGACTTCGGCGACGGCGCGGCGGTGCACATAACCACACGGTCGTCCGATGACGATGACGAAAGCCCCTGGCACAACTACGCCGGCAGCAAGGCCGCCGTCCTGGCCGCGCTGGAGCAA
>CAZMIS010000087.1:0-11829 GCA_964566325.1 uncultured Anaerolineales bacterium | reverse complement strand
GCCGCGATCATCAACTCCGGCCTCCAGTATCCGCGCGGCCGCATCACCGTCAACCTGGCGCCCGCCGACCTGCGCAAGGAGGGCCCGGCCTACGACCTGCCCATCGCGGTGGCCCTGCTCATCCTGGCCGAGCAGATCCCCCCGGACCTCGACGGCATGCTGTTCCTCGGTGAGCTGTCGCTGGACGGCTCGCTGCGCCACATCAACGGCGTGCTGCCCATGGCGCACCTGGCCAGGGAGCTCGGCTTCAACTCGCTCTTCGTGCCCCAGGTCGATGCGCCGGAGGCCGCGCTGGTCGAGGGAATCGACGTCTATCCCGTCGACACGCTGGGCCGCGCGGCCGCACACCTGCGCGGATACCATCCGATCGAACCTTTTCACAGCTCATTCGCGCTGGACGCCGACCCGCCTCCTTATGCGTGCGACTTCCAGGACGTCAAGGGCCAGGAGCACGTCAAGCGCGCGCTGGAGGTGGCCGCAGCCGGCGGGCATAACGTCCTGATGTCCGGCCCGCCCGGCTCCGGCAAGACGCTCCTGGCTCGCTCGGTGCCCTCCATACTGCCGCGGCTGACCCTGGACGAGGCGCTCGACGTGACGCGCATCTACTCCGTCGCCGACATGCTGCGCTCGAACACGGGCGACGCGCCGATCGTGCGCCACCGGCCCTTCCGCGCACCACATCACACCATCTCGCACGCGGGCCTCGTCGGCGGCGGCCAGTGGCCGCGGCCCGGCGAGATCAGCCTGGCGCACCGCGGGGTGCTCTTCCTGGACGAAATTCCGGAGTTCTCGACGCATACATTGGAAGTTCTCCGGCAGCCGCTCGAAGACAAAGTGGTCACCATCAGCCGGGCGCAGGGCAGCCTGTCGTTTCCGGCCAACGTAATGCTGATCGCCGCCAGAAACCCATGCCAATGCGGGTATTACGGGGATCCAGAGCGAGCGTGCAGTTGCAGTCCCGCGATGGTCAGCAAATATCAGAAGCGCCTTTCAGGGCCGCTCCTGGATCGCATCGACATCCACGTTGAAGTGCCGCGCGTGCCGTTCCAGAAGCTCTCCGATGACCGGCGGGGCGAGCCGTCGGCCAGGATCCGGGAGCGCGTCGAGGCTGCCCGGGCGCGGCAGGCTGCGCGGTTTGCCGGCCGGGGCGGGAAAACGGGCGGCGGAGCGACGGGCGGGGGGACCCCGCCCCTGCACATGATCACGAATGCCGACATGGGGCCGGCGCAGGTGCGCGACTTCTGCCAGGTCGACGAGACGGGCCGGCAGCTGCTGCAGGCCGCCATGCGCCAGATGAACCTCAGCGCCCGCGCCTATCATCGCATCCTCAAGCTGGCGCGCACGATCGCGGATCTGGCCGGCAGCGAGCGCATCATGCCCGCACATATCGCGGAAGCAATCCAGTATCGACCGAGAAGGATGGAATAATCGTCGTCAGCGCGGTCATCGTCGTCGACAGGTCAGGGTAGACAGATTATCTCTCTTGACATCGCGGCACTGCCGGTGTAAAATGGCTATCAAGATAGCCATTTGGAGGAACGCCATGATGCCCAGATATTCTATTGCCGAAGCGCGTGACCGTTTCGCCGAGATCGTTCATGACCTCAAGCATGTTTCGCGGGTTGAGGTAACGCGGCGCGGCCGGCCAGTGGCGATTCTCATCTCCGTCGAAGAATTCGAGATGTTGCGCTCTGGGAACGTTACTTTCACAAGTGCCTATGAAGCGTTTCGGGGCAAGTTTGACCTGGCGCGTGAGGGAATCGAACCTTCGGTCTTCGAGGGCCTGCGAGACCGGTCTCCGGGCCGGGAGCTGAGCTGGTGACTCTCCGCTTTCTCCTCGATACGAATGTCATCGCCGAGCCGCTGCGACCGGTCCCCAATCAGGGGGTACTGGAACGCCTGCGAGAGCACCAGGCAGAGATCGCCATCGCCGCCGTTGTCTGGCATGAGTTGTGGTATGGCTGCTATCGGCTGCCTGAATCGAACAAGCGCACCCTGATCGAAGCCTATCTCAAAGACGTGGTCGCTCGTGCGATCCCGATCCTGGCGTATGATTCGCGGGCAGCATCATGGCACGCGGAAGAGCGCGCACGGTTGGCGGGCGTCGGCAGGTTGCCTCCGTTTGCCGACGGGCAGATCGCGTCCACCGCGGCCACGAATGGCTTGTGCCTGGTGACGTTCAACCGCGATGATTTTGCGGCTTTTCAGGGTCTCAGACTGGAGGACTGGCGCGAACGCTGAGGGTGACACCGATGAGTGGTTCCTGCCACACGCGGTGGATGAATCCGGGTACGTGGGCGTACCCCCGGGTGCGGCATATGTCCTTCCTATGGCGATAAATCCGGCGTTGCGCAGGATAGGTAGCTGGATTAGTCCCATTCTACTGATACTTGCGCGTTCTGATACCCCATGTTGATGCTTATCATGCAAATTGCGGGTGAATGAATAGTTCGCCTCCAGCATCGGAGGACACTCACATGGCTGACATACCGCCCCTTGCGCGCAGCGCACCGGAAGCCCAGGGCATATCGTCCCGCGGCCTGCTCGACTTCGTCGACGCGCTGGACAGGACCATCGACGAGATGCATGGCCTGGTGCTCCTGCGCCACGGCCAGGTGGTCGCGGAGGGCTGGTGGGCTCCCTACGGCCCCCACCTTCCGCATATGCTCTTCTCGCTCACCAAGAGCTTTACGTCCACCGCCATCGGCCTTGCGGTCGCCGAGGGACGCCTGGCGGTCGATGACCCGGTGCTTTCCTTCTTTCCTGAGAAAGCGCCCAGGCGCGTCAGCAGGAACCTGGCCGCGATGCGCGTGCACCACCTGCTGAGCATGTCCACCGGCCACATCGCCGACCCCACAGAGCAGGTGACCGGCCAGAAAGAGGGCGATTGGGTCAAGGGCTTCCTCGCCGCGCCGGTCCGGCACGCGCCCGGCGCGCCCTTCGTCTACAACAGCGCGGCCAGCCACGTGCTGTCGGCCATCGTCGGGAAGGTCACCGGGCAGTCCACGGCGGACTACCTCACCCCGCGCCTCTTCGAGCCGCTCGGCATCCACCCTGCGCACTGGGAGCGCGACCCGCTCGGCATCTGCACGGGCGGCTGGGGCCTGACGTTGCGCACCGAGGAGATCGCCCGCTTCGGCCAGCTCTACCTCCAGGGAGGCATGTGGAATGGCCGGCGCATCCTGCCCGAGGCCTGGGTCCGCCAGGCCACCTCGAAGCAGGTCGACAACGGCTCGGACCCGAACAACGACTGGAACCAGGGCTACGGCTACCAGTTCTGGCGCTGCCGGCACGACAGCTACCGCGGCGATGGGGCCTTCGGGCAGTATTGCATCGTCCTGCCCGGGCTCGACGCGGTCCTGGCCATCAACGCCGGCGTGCCCGAAATGCAGCCGGTGCTGAACGTCGTGTGGGACTGGCTCCTTCCCGCGCTGCACCCTGCGGCGCTGCCCGCTCATCCCGGCGCGGAGGCCGCGCTGCGCGAACGCCTGGCCGGCTTGCGTCTGCCTGCACCCGAGCCCCAACCCGTGTCGCCCCTGGCCGCGCAGGTGAGTGGCATGACCTACGCCATGGAAGAAAACCCGTGGGGCGTGGCCGCCGTCCGCTTCGACTTCACACCGCAGGGAGGAAAGCTCACCCTGCAAGAGCGCGACAGTGACCGCTGTGCCGAATTCGGCTACACCGGCTACCACTTCGGTGAGTCGAGCCTCTTCGTTGAACCCCGGCCCGCCGTGGTGCGGCCGGTCGCCGCGCACGCAGCCTGGCTCAATCCCGGAACCCTGCGCCTGACGCTCAGGCAGATCACCACCCCATTCGTCTTCACCCACGACTTCACCTTCGAGGGCGATGCCATTACAATGGAGGGCCGGGTCAACGTCAACTTCGGGCCCTCTGAGTTCAGAGTGATTCGTGGCAGGACATCCCGATGACGCGGGCGATTCGGGATGATCCGGCAGGCCTGGAAGATCAAGTCGCGAAGAAGGGTCCCGCGCAGAACGCTTAGGATGGGGCAATGGATGCATTGACACTGGTGCTGTTTGTCGTTGGACTGGGGCTGTTGATCGGCGGCGCGGAGCTGCTCGTACGCGGCGCGTCGCGGCTGGCCGTGGGCTTCGGCATCTCGCCGCTCGTGGTGGGGCTGACGGTGGTGGCCTTCGGCACCAGCTCGCCCGAGCTGGCCGTCAGCATCGGGTCCGCGCTGTCCGGCCAGGCCGACATCGCGCTCGGCAACGTCATCGGCAGCAACATCTTCAACGTGCTCTTCATCCTGGGCCTCTCGGCGGCGATCGGAACGCTGGTGGTGGCCCAGCAGCTCATACGGCTCGATGTGCCCCTCATGATCGGCGTCGCGGTCCTGATGCTGCTCCTGGGGCTGGACGGCAAGATCGGCCGGCTGGACGGCCTGCTGCTCTTCGCCGGCATCCTGGCGTACATCGTCTTTGCGATCCGGCAGAGCCGGAAGGAGAGCCGCGAGGTCGAGGCAGAGTACGACCAGGAGTTCGGCGCGCGGGACGGCATGGCGCCGCGCCAGGTCATGTTGAACGTCGGGATGGCGGTCGCCGGCCTGTTGCTGCTGGTGCTCGGCGCGCGCTGGCTGGTGAACGGCGCGGTCAGCATGGCGCGGTCCCTGGGACTCAGCGAGCTGATCATCGGGCTGACCATCATCGCGGCCGGCACGTCGCTGCCGGAGGTGGCGACCTCCGTGATCGCCGCCTTGCGCGGGGAGCGCGATATCGCGGTGGGCAACGTGGTCGGCAGCAACCTGTTCAACGTCATGGCGGTGCTGGGCCTGTCGGCTGCGGTCGCGCCCGACGGGGTAAGCGTCCCCGCGTCCGCGCTCCGGTTCGATATTCCCTTCATGCTGGCAGTCTCCGTCGCGTGCCTGCCCATCTTCTTCACCGGCTATCGCATCGCGCGCTGGGAGGGCTGGCTGTTCATCGGCTACTACATCGCCTATACCGTCTACCTCCTCCTGGACGCGACGGGCCACGACGCGCTGGGCCCATTCAGCACGGTGTTGTTTGAGTTCGTCGTGCCCCTGACGGTCGTCACGCTGGTCGTCCTGGTCGTGCGGGCGCGCAGGACCAATCGGGGAGTCGCATGAAATCTATCCGCGAGCTCTATCGCATCGGGCAAGGCCCGTCGAGCAGCCACACCATGGCCCCGCGGCGCGCGGCCGAGGAGTTCCGCGCGCGCTACCCGCAAGCGGACAGCTACCGGGTGACCTTGTACGGCAGCCTGGCCGCCACCGGGCGGGGCCACATGACCGATCGCGCGATCGGGTCGGCGCTCGCGCCCGTTCCCGTAGAGATCACGTGGGAGCCCGAGGTCGAGCTGCCGTTCCACCCGAACGGCATGGCGTTTCGGGCCGTGCTGCCCGGCGGTGAAGTCACCGATCCGTGGGAGATCTACAGCGTCGGCGGGGGCGCGCTGGCCCAGCCCGACGATCCGCCGCCGCCCGCGGTCTACGACCTTCACAGCCTGGCCGAAGTGCTGGAGCGCTGCAAGCAGACCGGGCAGTCGTTGTGGGAGTACGTCGAGGAGCGGGAGGGCGAGGACATCTGGACGTTCCTAGCCCAAACTGCTGCGGCGATGGGCAGCGCAATCGAACGCGGCCTCGTGGAGGAAGGTGTCCTGCCGGGAGGACTGGGCGTGACGCGCCGCGCCTGGGCCATCCACCGCAAGATGACCATCGCGGGCAGCGCGCCGAACCGGTTCGAGCTGCTGTTCGCTTATGCCCTGGCGGTGGCGGAGGAGAACGCGTCCGGCGGGGTGGTGGTGACTGCGCCGACCTGCGGGTCGAGCGGCGTCGTCCCCGCAATCCTGCGCTACGTGCAGGAGATCACCGGCTGTTCGGACGAGGCCGTGCTCCGGGCGCTGGCGACGGCCGGCCTGATCGGCAACCTGGTGAAGCACAACGCGTCGATCTCGGGCGCAGAGGTCGGCTGCCAGGGCGAGGTGGGCGTTGCGTGCGCGATGGCTGCAGCCGCTGCAGCTCAGCTCTTCGGCGGCACCGTGCGCCAGATCGAGTACGCCGCGGAGATGGGGCTGGAGCATAACCTGGGCCTGACGTGCGACCCCGTGGCCGGCATGGTGCAGATCCCCTGCATCGAGCGCAACGCGTTGGCGGCCTCCAAGGCCTTCAACTGCGCGAACTACGCGCTCCTGTCGGATGGCTCGCACCGCGTGCCGTTCGACGACGTGGTCGCGGTGCTGTGGGAGACGGGCAACAACCTGCCGTCCCTCTACCGTGAGACGTCGACCGGCGGGCTGGCCGAGGTGTATCGGCTCCGCCAGCGAGCCCGCAAGCCGGCCGCGGGCCCGCCGGCAAATCGCTAACCTCGCATCAGACTGACCTCCGAGGCCGTGCCAGCCGAAGGCTGGCCTGAGACCCGGAGGCCTTACGGCGCGAGGATCGCCGCGGCGGCCGCGTTGGCAGCCGACAACACGGCCGCATCCACCGGAAACTCCAGCTCCCGGTCTGCACTCTCCAGCACCGACTGGGTCGAAAGGAAGGCCGCCATCGCCTGCTGGCCGGCCGCCATCAGCGCGGCGCGCTCTTCGTCGGTCATGTCGAACTGGGTCGTGCCGTAGCCGCCCGCGGGCAGGCGCACGACGTTGGCCGCGAACACCGCCTTCGCCAGGTTGTCGTGCGCGCACGTGGCCGTGTTCAGCAGGCGCTGCAGCCGGCCGGCCGTCCTCGAGCCGCCCAGGGTGGCTGCCAGCCCGCCCGAACCCGTCGCCGGCCGCTCCGGCCGGTTGGGCACCGGCAACGTCTCGTCGATCAGCAGGCCCAGGACGTTCTTCGTCCTCGGCGGGCCCATGATCGCGTTGACGTCGGGCCGATCGGACATCAGGAGCGCGAGCGGGAAATTGGAGAGCAGGCCGCCGTCGACGATCTCCGCGCCGGTCATGGGTGCCGGTTTCAGCGTCCCGGTCTTCGCATCCCACGCATGGTAGTCGCCCCACCCCTCCTGCCAGATCACCTCCTCCCACAGGAGCGGCACGCTCATCGACATGCGCGTCGCGTAGACCACGGGCAGGTCGGGTGCGGTCCGGTGGTTGAGCAGGAGCATGCGCTGCGCGGTCGTGTCGGCCGCAACGAGCGTCAGCTCCTTGCCCGTGGCCGCATGGAACGCCGCCATCGTCATGGCCGAGAACGCGCGGGGTGCGCCGTTGAACTCGCCCGAATCGAGCATCCGCTCGAACCACGCGACGAACCTGTCCGCGGCATACCACCCGCCGCGTTCCACGAACGCAAACAGGTGCCGGCCGAAGGGATGTGCGGCCAGTTTCGAGGCGATCCAGTCGTCGGCGCGTTGTTCCGCCGCGTTGGGGAGCAGGGGGATGTCGATGTCGCTCAGCAGGCGGCGGATGGCGCTGTTGCTGATGGCCTCTTCATCGAAGGGCGCGGGCTCGCCCAGGAAGCCCACAAAGACCGGCTTGTCGTTCACGTCCCGCTCCTGGAGTGCCACCAGCATCTCCTGCGGGGTGTAGCCTGCGGCGAGCAGGGTTGCGCTGATGGCGCCGGCGGATGTGCCGAGCAAGCGCCCCGGGGTCAGTTGGCTGCGCCTCGCGAGCTCCTGCAGCGCGCCGGCAAAGACGATTCCCTTGGCGCCGCCCCCTTCAAAGGCAAAATCGATCTCGGACATGGGACCTCCTTCATGTCAGGTCTTGCGCTTCCACCTCTGCCTTGCAGTTATCGTGCCATCTCATGTACGATGATGCGCCGGTGACTGGCCGCTGATCATGGCACAATCATAGCACGAATCTGGCAGAAATACCAGTGCACGAGTCACGAACCCGACACGCACAAATGCAGTCCAAACGAAAACACAGTCGCCCGCGCTGCACAACCGGACGAAGGGGGAGGGACAATGGCAGGAGCGAAGCCGAGTCGCGAGCAGCTGCTCGCAGCCGCCCGGCGCACGGTGCCCGACGTCATCGCACCGGGATTGACCGTGCTCTTCTGCGGGATCAACCCCGGGCTCTACTCGGCCTATACGGGACATCACTTCGCGCGGCCGGGAAACCGCTTCTGGCCGGCCCTGCATGCCGCGGGCTTCACCCCGCGCGTCTTCCGGCCGGACGAGCAGTTCGAGCTGCTGCCCCTGGGGTACGGCATCACCAACCTGGTGGCGCGCGCGACTGCAGCCGCGGCCGAGCTGTCATCCGAGGAGTTGATGCGGGGCGCGGCCGCACTCGCTGAGAAGGCGGCGCACTATCGGCCCCTGGTGGTGGCGGTCCTGGGCGTGGGCGCGTACCGGCAGGCGTTCGGCCGGCCGCGGGCCGCGCTGGGCGCGCAAGCGGAGCGCCTCGGCCCCGCCCGGGTGTGGGTGCTGCCCAATCCGAGCGGGCTCAACGCACACTACTCGCCTGCGGCGTTGGCCGGGGTGTACCGGGCATTTCGCGAGGCAGTGACAGGTGGCGGCTATGAATCAGCGCGGGGTGGCGCTTGTGGCCCATGATCGGCGCGGGCTATGTTGCCTGGGCCACCGTGCTGGCACTGCTCCTGTGGGTGCGTCGACTGGTTGGCTGACGCGCTCGCCTCGGCTACAGGATCGTGGCCAGGTCGTCGAGCAGAAGCTGGCGGTCCTCTTCGCTCTCTTCCTGCTGGGCCAGCTGGCGGGCCTGGGCGATGTGCTCCATGGCCGTCCGGCGATCGCGACCGACCGCGGCCGCGCGGGCCAGGGCCTCGTACGCGTAGCCCAGGTAGAAGGGCGGCAGGTCGGCATCCTCGGTCACGGCCAGGCAGCGCTCGGCGTAGGCCGTCGCCATCTCCGGCCGTCCGATGAGCGCGAAGATGCGCGAGATCTGCCAGTTGCCGAGCGAGAGCTCCTTTTCCGTACAGTCCGGTCGCTCCGTCCAGTGCCACAGAGAGGCCATGCTGAGGTTCAGCATCTCGTCCTCTTCCTCGGGCGTCCGGTCTTCTTTGTCGATCAGGTCCCAGGCACGGTTGAAGCAGTCGACCGAAAAGTGACGGTGGGCTGCAGCGATATCGACGATGGGGTCATCGGTCATGCGTATCTCCTCACGGGGCGGACAAGATTAGGCTCTTGATTATAGGCGAAAACGGGCGTATAGTGTAATCGTGCGAGAGATGGTTGGTCGATAGCGAACAGCCAAGGAGGTTGCCCATGCGTGTCAAGTGGCTTGTCGCGCTTCTGTTCCTCGTGGCTGCCCTTGCGTTGCCCTCAGCAGCCGAGGCAGCGCCGCCGGCTTCCGGCGGCTTCTGGCACCTGGTGAAATACGGTGAGACGCTGGCGTCGATTGGCCGTCACTACGGCGTGCCGGTCGATTCCATCGCAGCGGTCAACGGGATCGTCAACATCAATCGGATCTGGGCGGGAACCTATCTGTGGATTCCCGCGACGCACGTGCCTCCGACCTTCCCCCCAGGTCAGACGTGCCGGGCCAAGTACACGGTGAAGCGCGGTGACACCTTGTCCAGGATCGCAGCGTGGTACGGCGTGACGGTCTGGCGATTGGCCTGGAATAACGGGATCAAGAACGTCAACCGGATTTACCCGGGACAGCGGCTCTGCATCCCGTGGGCAGGCGTTCCGAAGTAAAATCGGCCCTCGCGTCGACCATCGCTCCACAAGACCGAACCTGGCCGGAATTAGCCCCCGGCCAGGTTTTCTGTTACATTAAGCACAGTGGCGCCGCTGCGATGGGGAACCAATGCCATCCGGAGGCGTCCTAAGAGCGGCTGCCTGCAGTCGTGGCAGCAAAACAATCGGAGGTAGATCATAACGTTAGCTGTATCGATTCTCTTCAGTGTCTTCCTGACGGTGGCACAACCGGTGACAGGCGAAGCGACGTACTACGCCGGGCCGCGGGAAGAAGGTGGCAGCAGTTTGATGAAACGGGTATGGAACTGGCGGGTGTACAAGGGCCACGTGCCCGAGTGTCCGGAGTGTGTAGACGCCATCGCCTTGCTGGAGCCGCAGCACATCGGCAAGAAGGTGTGGTTGCAGCATCCGAAGGGCGAGGTCGTCGGCCCGTTGATGGTCGTAGACTGTGCGGAGGCGAAGCACCGCCCGAACCTGAGAAAGCGCGGGTGGGTCGCCGATATCAGTTGGGAACTGGCCCGCAAGTGGAAGATGGCGGGCCCCCTGGAAGGTGTGACCGTGCTCTTTGAGGAGCCGGTCAGAACACTGGCAAAGTAGGGTATCCCCACAAACAGACGCCGGGCTTCGTACATGGAACCCGGCGTCGCTTTATGTCCCGCATTCTCTCAGCGGGCGCAGGGGCAGCCTGTGCGCCCGTGCGTGCGCTGAGGCCTCAGCGGGCGGATAGCTTCATCATGATCGGTTCCTCGGGCCGGGTGACGCCGACATAGCGCACCTTGCCGTCGTGCGGCCTGGCCAGGCGCAGGGCGAATCGTTGTGCCACCTCGCCCATCACCAGCGCCGCCTCCATCAGAGCGAAGTGCATGCCGATGCAGATGCGCGGGCCCGCGCCGAAGGGGAGATAGGCGTAGCGCGGCCGCGCGGCCACGGCAGCCTCGGCGAAATGCTCCGGATAGAAGTCCTCCGGCCGCTCCCAGAACTCCGGATGACGGTGGGTGTTGTACAGCGCAAGCACCACGAGGCTGCCCTTCGGCAGGTCGTACCCGTTCAGCCGGTCGTCCTCCGTCAGGTCGCGGGCGAGGATCGGGATGGGCGAGTAGAGCCGCAGCGTCTCATCGAACACCTGGCGCAGGTAGGGCAGGTTGGGGATGTCGTCAATTCCCGGCGCGCGGCCGCCGAGGACCGTCGCCAGCTCGGCGTGCATCTTCTCTTCCACCGCCGGCCACTTGCTCAGCAGGTACCACGTCCACGTCAGGAGGCTGGAGGTGGTGTCGTGCCCCGCAAAGAAGATGATCAGCGCCTCATCGTGCAACTGCTCGTCCGTCATCATCTCGCCCGTGTCCGCGTCGCGCGCGGTCATGAGCATCGAGAGCAGGTCGTTCTGCAGCCCTTCGGAGCGGCGGCGCTGGATGATGCCCATCAGGAACTCGCGCAGCTCCTGCTTTGCCTCCTTCAGGCGGCGGTTCTTCGCGGTCGGCACGAACAACGGCACGTCGATCATGCTGGTCGTCGCGGAGGCCGTGTAGTCGAGCAGGGCAACCAGCGCATCGCTCGCGCCGCTGAAGTCCCGGTCCATGTCGATGCCGAACATCGACCGCGAGATGACCCGCATGGTGATGCGCGTCATCTCCTGGTTGATGTCCACGACCGGATCCGTCCCGAGCCGGCCCTGCCACCGGTCGGCCAGCGCGCGCGCCTCGTCTGCCATGATCTCGGCGAACGGCTTGATGCCGCGCGGGGTGAACGTGGGTCCCATCAGCTTGCGCTGGCTGGTCCAGCTCTCGCCCTCGAGCGTCAGGATGCCGTGGCCGATGGCAACGCGGAGCTTATCGTGGCTCAGGCCCTTCACGTACCTGGCCGGGTTCTTCACCAGCACATGCTGCAGGTGCTCCGGCCGGGTCAGCATCACGAACTTCATCGGCCCGATGGCCGCGCTGGCGGTATCGCCGTGCTTGCGCCAGAGGTCGCGGTAGAAGTCCAGCATGCCCGCGCGCTGCATGTCGAACAGGTTGCCGACGAGGGGCAGGCCCCCGGGACCGGGGGGCAGGGTCTGAGTGGCAGGATGAGCCGTCATGGGCGCCTCACAGGGGTCAGGATTGGCGGCGACGCCGCGCTTGTGATCGTCCTCACTATACTACGCGACGCGGGCGGCTTCTGCAAGCTACGCCACCGAGTGGGCAGCCGAAAGCGCGTAGGCAGAGCATCCGGGATGCCAGCATCCGGGATGCCAGCATCCGGGATGCCAGCATCCTGA
>CAZMIS010000086.1:0-11945 GCA_964566325.1 uncultured Anaerolineales bacterium | reverse complement strand
GCTCGGGATGCCTTCGCTACCGTCCGAATCCAGGAACGCTTCCGACTGGCCGGGCATCGATCAGTCTCCGGCGTGCCTTTTTACAGCTTACGTCCCCGCTACCAGATCTTCCCCGGATTGAAGAGGTTCTGAGGATCGAGCGCCTGCTTGATCCTGCGCTGCAACGAAATGGAAACCGGTCCCAGCGCCTGCTCCAGGTAGGGGCGCTTGAGGATGCCCACGCCGTGCTCGCCCGACAGCGTCCCGCCCAGGTCCAGCGCCAGGGCGAACAACTCCTCCACCATCTTCTCGACCGTCGCCTGCTGCTGCGGATCGCGGCGGTCGAAGAGAATGTTCGGGTGCAGGTTGCCGTCGCCGGCGTGGCCGAAGATGACGATGGGCAGCCCATGCTTACGGCTGATCGCACGCAGCCGGCGGGCAGCCTCGGGAATGGCGGAACGTGGCACCGTGATGTCCTCACCCAGCTTGTTCGGTGCGCGGCGCCCCAGCGCCGGCGAGATCGAGCGCCGCGCCCGCCACAGCGCCGCGCGCTCGGCTTCGCTCTGCGCCACCCTGGCAGAGCGCGCCCCGGCGTCCCGGCAGATCTGCACTGCGGCCTCGATCTCGCGCAGCACGGTTGCCTCATCCGATCCGTCCGTCTCCACGATCAGGCTGGCCTCCAGGTCGGTCGCCAGGCCCAGGTGCATCGCCTCCTCCACGCAGATGATCGCGGTCTGATCCATCAGCTCGAGCGTGGCCGGGACGATGCCCGCGGCCAGGATAGCGTTGACCGCCTTCGATGCGTCGTCCAGGCTGTTGAACTCGACCAGGGCCGTGCGCGCAAAGCGCGGCTTGGCGACCAGCCGCAGCAGGGCCTCGGTGATGATGCCGAGCGTGCCCTCGGACCCCGTGAAGAGGGCGTTCATGTCGTACCCGGTGACGTCCTTCACCGGCTTGCCGCCCGTCCGCAGGACCTCGCCGTCCGCGAGGACGACGGTCAGGCCCATCACGTAATCGCCCGTGACGCCGTACTTCAGGCAGCGCGGGCCGCCTGCGTTGCACGCGATGTTGCCGCCGATGGTCGAATGGCGGATGCTGGAAGGATCCGGCGGATAGAAGAGCCCCACCTGCTCGACCTCGGCCTGCAATTCCGCGGTGATGACGCCGGCCTCGGCGCGCACGGTCGCATTTGCCGTGTCGATCTCCAGGATGCGGTTCATGCGCGTGAGGCAGACGACCAGACCACCCCCGACCGGCACCGAGGCCGCGGCCAGGCCCGAGCCCATGCCGCGCGGGACGATCGGCATGCCCATCTCGCCGGCAAGCTTCACGACCCGGCTCACCTCTTCCGTGCTGCGGGGCAGCACGACGAGGTCCGGCCGGCTCTCGACGAACGTGCCGTCGTAGCTGTAGGACACGAGATCTTCGGGCGAGGTCAACACGCCGTCCCTGCCGGCAATCGCGGCCAGACGGTTCACCAACTCAGCCTCTGCCATCGTCGCCTCCATACGCCCGATCGAGCAATTCGATCGGATGAACCACCTTCATGTCCAGCCCCTGTCGCCGGATGCCCACGCTGAGTTGCATCTGGCAGCCGGGACAGCCCGAGGCGACCATGTCTGCACAGGTCTTCGCCATGTTGTCGGTCTTGCGCTTCAGCACCTTCAGCGATGTCTCGTAGTGGCTGATGAGCTGGCTGCCCGCGGAGCCACAGCAGCCGTCCGCGGCCGGCATCTCGCGCAGCTCGAGCCCATCGATCATCCCGAGCAGTTGGCGCGGCTGCTTCCAGACCCCCTGGGCGCGACGCAGGTGGCACGGATCGTGATACGTGACGGTGCCTTCCACGCGGCCCGGCGGCGGCAGGAGCGGGATCTGGGCCAGGAATTCGCTGATGTCGTACACCTTCGCGCTGAAGGCCCTGGCGCGCGCGGCCCATTCGTCATCGACCGAGAGGAAGGAACCATACTCCTTCAGGGTCGAGCCGCACGTGGCGCAGTCGGTGACGATCGCGTCCAGGTTGTGCCTCTCGAAGAGCGCGATGTTGTGGCGCGCTGCGGCCTGCACGAGATCGGCGCGTCCATAGCCGCGCGCCGGCATCCCGCAGCACTGGACGTCGCGCGGGGTCACCACGGTGCAGCCGTTGCGGGCCAGGACTCGCACCGTCGCAGCGCTCTGGCCGGCGAACATCAGGCTCTGCGCGCAGCCGAGGAAGAAGCCGACACGATACTTCGTCTCCGCGCCGGTTGGCGTGGTCGTCTCCGGCAGGACCCGGCGCAGAGGGCGCTGGGGCATGTGAGGCAGCTGGGATTCCAGGTCACGGATCTGGCGGGGCAGCAGCCGCGTTGCGCCGAGCGCGTAGGCCAGCCGGCGAATGCCCAGCCCCTGGTACAGCCGCAGTGGAAGCGTGAACGCCTCCAGGCGCCCCGGATGGGGCAGCAGCCCCTCGAAGAGCGGCTTCTTCCACCAGCGCGGCCGCACGCGGTCTTCGATGTTGCGCATGGCCAGCGCCAGGTCCGCGGGCCGGATGCCGACCGGGCAGATCTCGTTGCACGCCATGCAGGCAAAGCAGGTGTACATCTGGTCGGTGAGGCCCTTGCCCAGGGGCAGCTCGCCCTCCAGCCCCTTGCGCGCCATGATCACGCGGCCGCGCGGCGACTGGGTCTCGACCAACGACTCGCGATAGGTGGGGCATACGGCCAGGCACAGGCCGCACTTGATGCAGTTCAGATAGGCTGACTCGGGAGGGCGCTCGAGCATGTCGATCGCTGTCATGGCACCTCAATCGCAGGGCGCTGGCGGATATGAGTGCTTTGGGCCTCTGGCAGATTGAAGGATGAGGACATCCGTCCGGCTCACAGCATGCTGGTCAGTGTACCAGCATGCTGATGAACCGAGAAATCCGGCGTTCGCCCCTAACCCCGGCGCACGCTCGATGCACCGGACGTGTTGACCTGCACCGATTCGGGGTTGCCCAGATAGGTGACCGACGATGCGCCGCTGGCTGCGCCGGTCAGGCGTCCGCTCGGGCGCACGGTAACGTGGCTCGCGCCGCTGACCTCTGTGCGCGTCTCGCCCGACTCGAATTCGCCCAGCTTCGCGCTGCTCGCACCCGACGCTTCGACGTCCAGATCTGTGGCGCTGCCGGCGATCTCAACCGTGCTGGCGCCTGAGATCTCGATTCGGGTGTCGCCGGCCGTGATGTCGCCGCGCAGCCTGCTGGCGCCGCTCACTTCGATCTCCAGCCGGTCATCGCCGTCGAAGCCTGCCACCTCGCCCTGCGTCGCCCCGCTCAGTTGGATGCCCTCGATGAAGGGCATGGTGATCTCCGCGCGCTGCGTGGTGTTTCGAAAACCCAGGTGCAGGCTGGGCTTCATCCCGATATAGAGCGTATCTCCCTGGAGCCGCACGTCCAGATAGTCGGAAAGGTTGTCGTCGATGGTGACGGCGACCGTCTGGCGCTCGCCCTTCTCGATCGTCACCTTGAACGCACTGCTCACATTGACCCTGGTGAAGTCCTGGAAGTCGAATTCCTGCGTGACCACGCGGCCCGATCCGGTTATCATGGTCCCTCCTGTCGTCATCATGCAGCCGGCGAGCAAGGCCATGGCGGCCAGCAGGCTGCAAACCCGCACGATCCCTGACATACTGTCCTCCTTGTGCATGTTGCTGAGCGCACATCTCAACATACGCAAGGAACACGGCCGGGTTGCGTGCTCAACGCCAGGCGCCGTCCTCCCGGAGGACCAGCACCTCCCCCCCGAAGCGAAAGACGAGCCCGTGCTGCCAGGCCTGGACCGAGGCGGTGAGCCCCTGCTCCTTCTCCAGCGCCCAGCCGATCGCGGACTTGCCCGCGCCGAGCTGGTCCCGCCAGAGCTTGCCGAAGCCGCGCATCGGCTGCTGCAGCCCGTCGGGGGCCACCAGCTGGGGATCGTCGGGGGGCTCCCCCTCGACCCAGGTGTCCGTATGCGCCTCCCAGCGACCGTCGCTGTACAGAACGTGGATCGATCGGTCGTCGCTCCGCCAGATCATCTGCCCGTTCTGGAAGCGCTGGCGGGCCATCGTCATCGACACAGGGCTCCCCTGGGGGCACCCGATGCCATACCCGCGAACATTGATGTCCGCATCCGCGCCCGTCAATGGTTCCTCGCAGGGGCCGGCCGTCGGTACGGGCTGGGCCGGCACGCGGGGCGTCAGATGCGGCGCAGGCTGCGCCGGCGTTGCCAGCGCCGCTGGCACCGCAGCGGGTTCGGGCGCCGCTGCAGCGACAGCCTCGAGGGAGGCAGGCGCCCAGGCGATGTCTCCCGCCGCCATGCGCCTCACGCCGCCTCGGGTTCCCAACCACAGCGCGCCGCTCGTTGGATCGACAGCGATGTGTTCTGCATCCGACGCGACCTCCGCAGGAGCGACGGTCCACGTGTCGCCACCGTCGGTCGAGCGCATCAAGAGCGACGGCCCGCCATAACGGCGCAGAAACAGCCAGGTGCTGCCGGCTCCGGAGCTGAGCTCCGGAGCGTAGATGTCATCGGGCAGCGCCGCGCCGAAGTCCAAAGGCTCCCACGTCTTGCCCGCATCCTGCGACCGCATCAACATCTGCTCGCTATCCTGCCACACGCCGAACAGGGTCTTCGTGACAGTATACGGCGACGAGAAGCCGATGATCTCGCCGTAGCCTTTGGGGGCGGGGAGCGCCTCCCAGCTCTCGCCGCGGTCCGAGCTTCGCTCCATCAGGTCGGTGCCGGTCCGGAACAACGTACCGTCGGGCGCCAACGCCAATTCGCCCCATTGGCCGTCCTTCGGCTGGCCGCCCACCGCCTGCCACTGCCGCGCTTCGGGCTGCCAGCGCAGGAGCCCCTGGCCCCGGTTCAGGAAATAGGCCTCATCCGGCCCCCGCGCCAGCAAGGGCCCGCTCGGGCGCAGGTCCGTCAGCCCGCGGGCCAGCAGTTCCCACGACTCGCCTGCATCCAGGCTGCGCCAGGCGCCGTCCGCGCCCATCGAGCCCTGTCCGACGTAGAAGATCACGTTCGGCTGCACCGCGGTGACATGGCCGTAGGTCGCATGCACGCCGGCGGGCAGCTTCTCCCACGTCGAGCCGTCGCTCGTCCGGTAGAGGCTGCCGAACTGGGCCACCACCCGGCTCGACCGGCCATCCGTGACGACCGCCAGGCCTTCGTTGAGCATGTCGGGAGCCGGCGCACCCGCGCGCGGCCGCAGGTCGATGGGCTTCAGGTCGTCGAGGCGCAGCAACTCCACGCGCGCGTCCAGGCCCGAGACGACGTACACCGTGTGCCGGCTGGGGCTGAATTCGAGTGCCTCGACGTAGGCCGGACCCTCGTAGAATCCGAGCGGGGTGAGCGCGCCCGCGTCGAGCACCGTGACCGTGCCACCCAGGAACAGGTAGAGCCGGTCCTGCGCCTCGTCCAGCACCATCTCCCCCGTACGGCCATCCAGGCGGTGCACTTCCTGCCCGCTCGGGCTGAGCACCTGGATCGCCTCCTGGCCCCGCGCGGGGCTATACGACACGTACCAGGCGCCGTCCATGTCGTTCATCACGCTCATCACGAAGCTGTGGGGACTGCCCGTGTCTGCCGGGGCGTCCACCTCGGCAGGATAGACCCGCAGGAAGCTGCCGTTGTTGGATCCGGGCACCCCGTTGTTCAGCGCCACAGCCACGTGGCCCGTCACGGGATTGACCTTGGCGGCGAAGGCGTAGGGGTTGGGAGAGAAGCCGCTCTCGACAGGGAAGGTGGAATCCCAGCGGCCGAGGCGCTGCCCGCTGCGATTGTAGATCGTCACCCCATCTTGCGCGATGTAGACCAGGTCCCTGTTCGGGTCGGGCGCCGGATACCCCCCCTGCGGGAACCCGGCAATGACGTCGCCCGTGGCCAGATCGAGGCTGCGCACTCCGTCCCTGCCGTTGGCATAGAGCCGCCGGTTGGCCGGGTCCAGCACGAAAGGCGAGCCGCCCTCCCAGACCGCGCTCGCCGCCCCATCGGGCAGCCTGAGCACGTGAATGCGGTCGTGATCATCTGCGACGTAGAGCACGCCCGCACCATCGTCAAGCACCAGGTCGATCGCGTGCACGCCGGTAATGATGCGTCCCTGGGACGCCAGCGTGTCCCTCTCCACCACCGCCAGCCGGGCAATACCCGACGGCGCGAAGCCCACCAGGCGATCGCTCCCCCAAGGCACGAAGACCGTGGGCGCCTGCTCTTCGGGCCACGCCTGCTCGGCCACGCGCGCGAGATCCCCGCCCGAGAGGCCCCACACCACAGGCTGTTCCCTCGTGCTGGCGCGACCGGGCGCGCCGTCCTGCGCCCCGCCGGGCCCCTGGCTCGGCAGGTACCCGGCAACGAGGTAGCGATCGAGGTCCGCGTCATACGTCACCTCGCTGCTGTACGGAATGGCGGCCTCGGCCACCTGCGCCAGCGCGGCATCGTAGCGGATGAGCCGCATCTGCGCGCCGCTGACGGTCGCGGCCCAGCCGCCATCGGGCCCGGGGGCGATCGCGCTGGCGAAGTCGAGCGCAACGCGGGCCACCTCGCGGCCGGTCGCCGCGTCATAGCTTACCAGGCCCCGCTCCGGGGCAAGCGCGCTCGCCAGCAGCGTCTCGCCGTTCCGAACGATCTTCTCGTAGCGCGCTTCGCCCACCTCCCACAGGGCTGCCTCGTTGCCCGCCAGCAGCGCCGCGGTCTCGTAAGCGCGCAGCCCCCACGATCCGATCGCGTAGAGGATCCCGCCGTCTTCGCTCAGCACCCCGTCGCGAATGCCGGACACGGTGGGGCCGACGGCCCCCGTCCGGACATCCACCGGCATGAATGCCTCGTTCTGCCCGTCGATGACATAGACCATGTCGCCATCCGGCGCGAGCAGGAGGCGGCCATGGCCGATCGGCGACGTGGCGCCGAGGCGAAGCAGCTTCACCACCTGGCCTGCACGCAGGTCGATCACCGAGATCACCGGACGGCGCTCGGCCGAATCGCCATGATAGACGTACGCCAGGCCTCGTGCCTCATCGACCACCGTACTCAGCGGCTGGTAGCCATCGCCCGCGGGAATGCCGATGGTGAAAGCAGAGCCTTGTTCAGGGGATCGTGGTTCGACCGCAGCGGGCGCCACCGGAGCTGGCTCCGCATCGGCGGTGGGCGCTGCCTCCGGCGTGGTCGAGACTGGCAGGGCCTCGGGCGCGGGCGCCGGAGGGGTGGCCGCCACGGTCGCGGGCAGCTCCGGCGCGACGACGGTGAGCTCAGGCGCGGGCGGAACCGGCCGGCCGCCGGCGCAACCGGCCACCAGGAGCAGCACGAGGAGCAGGCTCCCCGATAGGATCAGTTCACGTTTCATGGGCCTCTCTCCCCAGCGCACGCCCAAGGCGAAGCAACGCCGCCATCTCTGCATGAGACGCTCTCACGCACGCGAGCGTTCCGCGGCCGGCGGCGTCATCTCCCCGTAGTGGCGGCCGACCCTGCGCCAGAGGAGCAGGAAGCCCGCAACCCCGGCCAGTCCGGCGACCAGGCCGCCGATCCAGATCATCACCGGCGCGATATTATCGTTCAGCCAGCCGCCAAGCACGGGACCGATGCCGAACGCCACGCTCCACGTCAATCCATACATCCCCATATAGCGCCCGCGCATCGCCGCGGGCGCCGCATTGGCGGCGAACGCGGTGCCCGTCGGCACCAGGAGCAGTTCGCCGAACGTCAGGATGACCATGCTGCCCCAGAAGGGCCAGAAGCTCGACCCAAGCGCCACACTGCCCGCGCCCAGGCCGTACAGCAATGCGCCCAGCGCGATGATGGGCAGGTTCGGAAAGCGGGTGCTCCAGCGCGTGACGATCACCTGCAGCAGCACGACCATGATCGCGTTCGTCGACATGATGAAGCCGTACTGCGTTTCGAGGACGCCGAAGTGCTCCTTGCCGTACGCGGGCAACAACATCATCAGCAACGGCGATGGGATGGTTGCCACGATCATGATGGCGCAGAACGCGATGAACCGCCGGTCGCGGAGCACCGGGCCGTAGCCGCCGCCAGTCAGAGCCGATTGGCCGTCCGAACCGCGCGCCATGGTCTCGCGCACGAAGAGGACGACCAGCAAGGCGAAGATCAGGTTCGCCCCGGCCGCCAGGAAATAGGCCAGGCTGTACGAGATCGCAGCGATGAAGCCACCGATGGCCGGGCCGATGGCGACGCCGAAGTTGTTGCCCATCCGCAGGATGGCGTAGGCCTCGGGCCGTCGCTCGGACGGAATCATGTCCGCCACCATGGCGTCTGAGCCGATGCGGTAGATCGGCCCGGAGAAGCCCAGCAGGATCAGCGCAGCAGCCCACAGCCACAGCCCGCTGACGAGACCCACGACGGCCAGCGCGACGCCGTTGAGGAACAATCCCGCGATCATGGCGCCGCGGCGGCCGAAGCGATCCACCGCGGGGCCGACGACGGTCGTCGCCACCAGTCCGGCCGCAGAGTGCAGGGTGAACAGGAGCGTCACCTGGGTCAACGAGACGTCCAGCTGTTCGCGCATGTAGATCGTGATGAACGGCCACCATAAGCTGCCGCCGATGCTGACGAGCAGCATGCCCATCACGAGAACCCAGAACTGGCGCGGATGCGCCCTGCCGATACGCACGACTGTGCGAAACATCCATCCTCCGCAGAACAAAAGGCGGGCCGTGGTGGCCCGCCTGCATTTTACTCCAAAGCGGAGGAAACGCTCATTCGCCTGCGCCAGGGTCCGCCGCGAGCATGCCGGCCTCCGGCGCGGGCTGGCCGTGACCGTTGGACTCGATGCGCATGAGGGGCCGGATGCCCAGCGACGCGGCGGCGATGCCGATGCAGATCAGCCCGCCCGCGATGTACAAGGGCCGCACGCCGGCTGCATCCGCCACAGGGCCGGCCAGCAGCAGGCTTAGCGGCATCATTGCCGCCGCGCCGCTGTCCAGCAGCGACATGACGCGGCCCTGCATCCCCGGCTCGACCGTCGACTGCATGATCGCCATCAGCGGGCCGTTGGCCAGCGGGCTCATCAGGCCGGTGAAGAACATGCCCGCCAGCGCCATGCCGAACAGGCCGGCCGGCGCCAGGCCGACCAGCACTACACCCACGCCAAGGCCCGCCACCCCCATGAGGGTGGTCAGGATGCGGCGCTTGAAGCCGCCCCAGGCGCCCAGCAGGAGGCCGCCGGCGACGATCCCCACGCCCGTCGCCGACTCGAGCCAGCCGAGCTGCAGCGCGCCGCCGCGGAAGTGCTGGGTGACCAGCAGGGGCATGAGCGACGCGGCCGGCGTGAAGAAGAAGTTGAGCGCCATGGCCACGGCCATCAGGGCCAGCAGGCCGGACCACCCGCGCACGTAGCGCAGGCCCTCGCGCAGATCGTGCAGCATGATTCGCACGGGATGGGTCGTAGCGGCGACCGCGGCCCGCACGGGCTGCGGGATGCTGAAGAACAAAAGGGGAACGATCGCCATGGCCGCGGTCCCAATGTCGATCGCCAGCACCAGGTGCAGCGGCATGACGCCCAGCAGCAGCGCGCCCAGCGGCGGGGCAGCGATGCTCAACAGCCCGCGCAGGCCCTGGTTGAGCCCGTTGACGCGCGCCAGGTGCTCGTCCGGCACCATCAGTGAAGTGGAGGCCAGCATCGCGGGGAAGTGGAATGCCCCCAGCGACGACCGCAGAAGCATGGCCGCGTACACGTGCCAGACCTGGATGGCGCCGGCCGCGTAGAGCACGACCAGGCCTGCGGTGACCAGCGCGATCGCGGCGTCCGCGGCGATCATGACGCGGCGGCGATTCCAGCGATCGACCAGCGCGCCTGCGAAGGGGCCTACGACGACCTGGGGCAAGATGGCGAAGATGGTGGCCCCGGCCAACACCGTCGCGGAACCGGTCGTGCTGGTCAACCACCACACCAGCGCGAACTGAACCAACCCACTGCCCAACACGGAGACCACCTGGCCGCTGAAGATGGCGAAAAACCGCGGCGCCCACCGGTCCTCTGATGTCACCTTATCTGCCGCCACGTGGCCTCCCGTAACTGAGATGCTGAATAATATAAAACAGAATATCGATAAAGTAAAAACATCAATTGACTATATTGACATAGACCTTCCGAGCTTCCGCCTCGGGAGCCCGATTGTGGCGCCCGGACGATCGCGCGTATAATCACACCATGCCGATCATGACCGAAAGCTACCGCTCCTGATGCCCAGAGACAAAACTCCCGGCGGGCCGCCGGGCGCGCCTGCGGCCGCGCCTTCGGGCGGCGATGCAGCGCGCGTCCTGGCCCTGGCCCTGCCTGCCGTCGGCGAGCAGCTGCTGAACATGATGGTCGGGCTGGTCGACACGTTCATGGTGGGCCACCTCGGCGCAGCCGCAGTCGCCGCGGTCGGCCTCTCCAACCAGGCCGTCATGTTCGTCACCACCTTCTTCGCCGCAGTCGCGACGGGCGTCACCGCCCTGGTCGCACGGCACACAGGTGCGGGCGAGCCGGACGGCGCCAACCGCATCCTCCACCAGGGCTACCTCATCGGCGCGGCCATCGGCGTACTGATGACGCTGTTCAGCGTCGCCCTCGCGCCGGGCATCCTTCATGTCCTACGTGCACCGGCCGACGTGGTTGCGCCCGGCTCCATATACCTGCGGGTAGCCGCGGCCGGCTTCATCCTGGCGTCGTGGCTCTTCATCGGCAACGCGGCCCTGCGCGGCTCGGGAGACACCCGCTCCCCCATGCTCGTCATGGCCGTGGTGAACGTTGTCAACATCGTGGTGGCCGCGCTCTTCATCTACGGGCCCGGACCCTTCCCCGAGCTGGGGGTGACCGGCTCCGCCCTGGGTGCGGCCGCGGGCCGGGGCGCGGGCGGCCTGATGGTCACCGCGCTGTTGCTGCGCGGGCGGGGTGCGCTCAAGCTGCGCTGGCCGCAACTGCGCCCCAACGCGGCCCAGATGAAGCGGATCGCCAACATCGGGCTGCCGGCCGGCGCGGAGCAGATGCTCATGCGCATCGGGATGATGACCTACGTCACCACGGTCGCCTCGCTGGGCACGCAGGCCTACGCCGCGCACCAGCTTGCGCTGCAGGCCGAGTCGCTGGCCTACATGCCCGGGTTCGGGTTCGCCATCGCGGCCACCACCCTGGTGGGCCAGGGGCTGGGCGCGGGCAATCCGGAGCGGGCGCGACGCGACGCGTTCCTGTCGCAGCGCCTGGCCATGCTGCTCATGGCGCTCATGGGCGTGATCTTCTTTGTCTTCGCCGCACCCCTGCTGGACATCTTCATCGACGACCCGGCCGTCGTACAGCTCGGCGTCTGGCCGTTGCGCCTGGTTGCCTTCTCGCAGCCTGCGCTGGCCACCATGATGGTGCTCTCCGGCGGCCTGCGCGGCGCGGGCGACACGCGTGCCACCCTTGTCGTGACGGCCGCGGGCCTGTGGCTGGTGCGCGTGCCCCTGGCTATGCTGCTGACGGGACCGTTGGGACTGCTGGGCGCGTGGATTGCGATGGGCGTGGACCTGAACTTCCGCGGGCTGGGGATGTTCCTGCGCTTCCGCAGCGGCCGCTGGGCGCGGCTGCGGGTGTGAAGCTCAGGACAGGCGATCGCCTGCCCTGGGCCTCTATCGGAGGGTTGCCGCCTGGGAGATCAGAGATTGTGGATGACCCGCTCGAGCCGCGCCCTAACCTCGCCAGCCACCGCAGCCAGCCCCTCGCTCTGCACCGCCGACATGGACGCCACCGGATCCACAGCGGAGACCTCGACCACGCCCGGCGCATGCTCCTGGACGATCACGTTGCACGGCAGCATCGTTCCGATCTTGTCTTCCGCCAGTAATGCCTGGTGGGCAAAAGGCGGATTGCAGGCGCCCAGGATCCGGTAGGGCCGAAAGTCGATATCGAGCTTCTTCTTGAGGGTGGCGCGCACGTCGATCTCGGTCAGCACGCCGAAGCCTTCCTTCTTGAGTTCCTCGTTGACCTTTGCGATG
>CAZMIS010000085.1:0-11994 GCA_964566325.1 uncultured Anaerolineales bacterium | reverse complement strand
CAGCCGCCCGTCAACCATCGGACGCCCGCCCCGCCGCCCGGATCGCGATCGTCGGCCGGCCGTTCGGAGCCGTCGCCGGCTCCAGGACCACGTCACGCCCGACCCAGTCCGCAAACCGCCCCGAGCCGCATACGGAAGCCAGGCTCTCGCATTGCGTTTTGTTCAGGATCATCCGCCGGCGCGCGCCGTCGAAAGTCAGGACGGCCGCCGCCCGTTTGCTCCCGTCGGCCTGCCTGATATCCTCCAGGTCGACGCGCGCGATCGTCACGACATGCGGCCGGCCGCCCAGGTCCTCCGCCCGGAGCCACACCCGCGGGAACAACTCGTCAACGCTCTGAGGCCGCCCTGCCATCACGCACCCCTCCCCGCCCTAATGCTTGACCAAGTGCTCATAACCCGCCGGCACCTCGTACCCCGCGAGGGGATCGGCCGCCCGGCCATTGCCGCCCCGCCCGTTGCCGGCCGGACCAGGCAGAGCCCACCGGCCCCACGTTTCCCGGATGTTGGCCGGAGACGGGAGATCGCCCTTCGCGCCGCGCCAATCCCCGGACCACCACCAACCCCCGGCTCCGTAATGCTCCCGGACCAGGTCAGCCGAGGGGACCGGATCCGCCGCAGCGGACAGCCGGCCGGCCTCGCGCCGCAGCCGGCCCGCGTTCACATCCCACGCCATCCCGCAGACCTCAGACAGCGCCAGCGCCAGGTCGTCGACCCCGCCGCCCGAAAGCGCATCATCCCCGCCGCCATCGTCACCATGCGCCAAATTGGCGCGTGGATCATCCGAGCCCGTCGCCACGTCATCGGCGGCCGCCGTCGCTGAAGCAGCAACCCCACCGGCCGTCGAATCGCCAAAGGTGGCCGGCGCTTTTTGCGCCGGACCATCTCTTAACTGGAGTACCTTCGAATGGATAACCTTAATTGGAGTACCTTTGGGTGACTGGGGGTCACCACCCTGGTGACCGGGGGTCACTACCCCTAGTGACTGGGGGTCACCACCCTGGTGACCGGGGGTCACCACCCCTAGTGACTGGGAGTCACCACCCCCCGAACGAATCCACTCGTTTGGCGGGGTCAGGATATACTCATTGCTGGAATGTAAACCCCGTTCATCGAGCCGATGCTCCCGGCGGATCATGTTGTGCTCCAGGAGTTCAGTTATTGCCCGCATTGCCATACGTCGCAGTGACGCCCCGTTTTCGACCTTGTTCTGCGCCGCGTACAACGAGCCGAAACAGTGTTCACCGATCGCCCGATAAGAAGGCCAGGCGCGGTTAGCACCGTTCGCCCGCCGCACCAAATGCGCGTACACCCGGAAGGCGGGCGGGGTCAGTCCGAAATCGTCAATGATCGAGTGTATGAAGATCGGCAGGTCGACGCGCCCGTCGGAGATCGTCCCGCCGTCGTCATCATCCCGTCGCCGTGCTCGTTTCACGTTCGCCGCCATGATCCCCGCCTTATTTCCGCGCCGCGTCCACTACTCGCCTTGCTACTACCGGCTCCGGCCATACCCCGCGCCGCCGCGCCTCCTCACGGATGAGAAGCCGAACCGTCGCGCCCTGACTGCGATCTGTCTCTGTTGACAGCAGCTTGAGCACGTCGCGCTCCTCGGGCCGCAGCAACAACGAAAAGCGTTCTTTCTGAGCGTTCAAGCGTCACCTCCGCGCAACTATTGAGCCAATTTTAGGTCGAAATCGCCGACAAAAGGTCTTTACACTGTCTTTACAGTTGTCTTGACAGTCACCGAACCCGAAAGCCCATTTTCTCAAGCGCCCTCCGGCGGACGTTCACCGCTTGACGTGTCAGGTATAGCCGTGCCCCTATTTGGCTATCTGTCAGGTCAGGGTCAGCCGTCGCAAGGTCAAGAATCTGCCGGTCTGTGTCATCCAGATCCGCAGGCACGCCCCCGACGCCGGCCGGCTCCCGGTCCGCGCGATCATCGGCCGGATCATCCGCCAACATCCCCAGCCGGCCGAGCTCCGCGCGCGCCGTTTCGACCAGGTCGACCGCCTCAGGACTGGGTGGGCGGATCGACCGCCGCAGCACCCCCGGACGATCCCCCGCCGAAAGCACATAGCCACCCGCCGCCCGAACTAACGCCCCACCGGGGACCGCATCGAATGTCAAGGTTGCCGACCAGTAACCCCGGCTCCCGTCGGTGAACACATGCAGCAGCAGCGATCCAATGTCGGCCGGCAGGTCGCACGCATACCCCCGCCACCTGTCCGGATTGTCGAAGATTGCCCTCCAGGGGACAGGATAGAGATCGTCGCCCGCCTTGTCGTAGAACGCATACAGCGCCGGGTCCTCGAGTATCACCCGCCGGACCTGTTGCGCCGTCTCTCGCACCGATCCCAGCGATCGCAATTCAGCCGCGCCCATGTCATCACCTCCCGCGGCCGGACGAAAAAGGCCGGCCGCGTATTGACTTTGCGGCCGGCCCCTGCTATGATCGCATACATCGACCGGCCGCTATCCGGTTGAAACTGTGAGTCTCCCGAGTCGCCGCCCGGGAGACTTGCGTTAACAGACCTGTAACACCGCCGAACCGATCGCGCAATCGTCGCCGCCGGACGCCGTTAAGGTTGCCCTGCGGACGGCCGGCCGCCGGCCGCAGAACTCACATAACCCACAACGCCAGGCCATCGGCCCGATCGCGCAGCGATGCGCGCACACCCTGGTGGTCGACCTGGTCGACGAACCGCCCGCAGAACTCACATAACCCACAAACGCCAGGCCATCGGCCCGATCGCGCAGCCATGCGCGCACGCCCTACCACGCCGGATCCGCCGGCGGAACATCATCGACGCGCGCGACGACCTGCCAACCCCAGCCCCAACGCGGCCGCCCGTCGGTCAGCAACACGTCGAAGAAAAACCGGATGCGGTGGTGCCAGTACCCCGTCACGATCGCCGGCCGCCATCCCGGCGCGCCTTGCGCCTGGTCCCAGTACCAGACCGCAGACCCGAACCCCGGCCGCTCGAATCCGAGATGCAGGCAAATCAAAAGCGCCAGTTCCGGGTGCGCCTCGTCGAGATGTTCCTGCGCGGCCTGCGCATCCGGCGCGACGTGTTGACACTCCCGACAGCAGAAATCGAGCATCAAGCGCCACCTCCCGAATCACCGTCAGCCCCTGCGAACTCGCAGCCATCCAACAGCCGATCGAAGGCCTCCAGGACCGCGCCGCGGAGCTCCGCATCCAGCCGATTGAGCCGGACCAACAGCCACACCTCCCGCGGGCCCGCGCCGGCCCCGTACCCGCCCCCGATCGCCTCCCGCAATGCCTCGCGTTCAGCGTGATCCCCGCCGCGCCGGAAGTCATCGGCCGTGATGCCGTCGATCCGCGCCAGGAACGCAGCCGCAGCCGCGCGCAGCGCGCCACCATCCCCCGCAATATCCATGTAGCCCCCTCCCCGCCGGCCCCTACCGCCGGCCGGATTCCTCGAACCACCAGGTCAGCGTAAACGCAATGACCACCACGCCGGCCGCCGTGATGTTGTCACCCAGCACCGGCGCGCCGACAACGACGTTCCAGGCAATCAGCCCCAACAGCAGCACCGCGACCACGAACGACCACGTCCTCCGCATGATCCCCTCCCCGCCGGATCCCGGCCGGCACCAGAACTCACATAACCCACAAACGCCAGGCCATGACCCGGCCGCGCCCATCCGCGAGGCCGGCCCGCGGGCGGAGGGAGAGCCCCCGCCGCCCGGCACCCCATCACCCGCCGGCCATCGGCCACGGCCGCAGATAGCACGGCCCCCGCCGATCCCGCCGGCGCGTGAATCCATGCGCAGCCAGCCAGGCCCGGACCGCCGGCTCGAAATCCCGGCCGGCCTCCGGCCGCACTTCCCAGCCCTCGCGCGTACCCCGGCCGATGCCGCCGCACCCGCCGGCCGCGTCAATCACCGCCTGGAGCGCCGCCGGCTCGAAATCCAGCACGCCGCACTCCCGCAAATAGACGCCAAACGGAGTAACACCCGCTCCGCGCCGCCGACCCCGTCGCACCGATCGGTCGACCGATAGCCGCCCCGCAACCACCGACACGTTTTGTATCCCAGGAACCCAAAGGTCCCAACGCTTCACCATCGCCGACCCCTCCCCACGCAAAAACGCCAACATCCGGGCGGATGCACGACCGCGCACCCGCCCGCAGCCGTCATATCAGCCCGAGATGCAACAGCCACGACGGGGACCCGTGCGGACAGTGACCGTCAGGTTCCACCATGCAGCCGTCCAGCGCCTCACACACGCCCTCGTCGAGCCACTCCTCGAGCTGGTCGAGCGACGGCTCGTCGCCGGGCTCCAGGTCCTCGTCATCGTCGCCGGCCTCCAGGTCCTCGTCATCGTCGCCGAGCTCCAGGTCCTCGTCATCGTCGCCGAGCTCCAGGTCCTCGTCGCTGTCCGATGTGGCCGGCGCGTCGACCGTGCGAACCATCACATAGAGCTCCCACAGGTCGATATTGATCCCCAGATAGTCCGCTACGAGCTCCCAAACGGCTTCACACACGACCCCGCCGCCCGGCAGATCCGCGTCCCGCTCATAGTATGTGTGCCCGTCGACCACCGCCACGACCCCCCGGTCGATCCGAATCAGCGTCACCGAATCGGCCGCCATCCTGCCCCCCCCGCCGGCCGTCACCCCGTCCATAGCACCCCCTCCTCGTACCCCGCCAAGATCCGGCGGCCGATCTCCGGCCCCGCCGGCCCCTTGTCAGCCAGCCATGCAGCCAGAACGCCGGCCATTTCCGCGTCGATGCGCCACATTGCGCCGCAGTATGCGCAGCGAAGCACCGTCCAGAGCCGCCCCTCGTATGGCCGTTGCTGGACAATTTCCACGTTGCGCAGCGGCCCCTCGATGCGCGCCACATCGGGGTCCGCCCCCTGCGGACAGCGCACCCGGTACTGAACGCCCCCGATCCCGGGCGGGAACCCCGAAGCCCGCAGCCAGAGCCCGATCGGGAAATGATCCTCGTCGGCCGGCACGAGCTCCGCCGGCATCGCGAAGCCGGCCCCGCGGTTGTAATCGCCCTCGTACTTGCCGAGCCGCAGCCAATCGTCGGGGTGATCCTCATCCGGGAACGGGAACCGGAACCGGAACGAGCCGTCCAGGTAATCCGCCGGCTCCAGGTTGCCCGGAACCGTTCCGACCCGGCCGTCGCGCACCCATTCGACCAGGTCCGAATACCGCACGTAGTAAAGCGACTCACACGTGCCGAGCTTGATTTGTTGGCCGTCAAGCCGAATGTACTCCCCCATGACATGCCCCCCTCTAGTAGTCTTCAGGTAACAGAACCGTCGTTGACGATCGGTCCGCCTCAGTGATGATCCAGACCCGCGCCCCCGTCGGCAGGTCATAGGCCGAAAAGAGCCGCCCGCCGCCGCGCAGCGCGGCATCGTTCGCCGCGCGATCCTCCGCGTCGAGCTCCCCCCAATCCCCGGACAGATGCCGCACCAGCAGCGCCGCCGGGTTGACCTCTGCGAATTCGAGCGCATCGAGCGCCGCGGGGGTCCCAACAATCACCCCCGCGGAAAAAACCAATTCCGTCATGATCTACGCCTCCCGTCGTATGAATCCCCGCGCCGATCTGCGCGAGGGGTTGCCCGTTGCGCGTCGCACCCAGCGCCGCCATCGTGCCCGTTCGCGTACGCGTTGACCGTGACCGATGCCAACGACAACGCCGAACAGGAACCACGCCGCACAGAGAGACCCAACAGAAACGGCCGTCACAGTCCCACCTCCGCGCCCGAAAACTCACATACCGGCGCGGCCGCCGCCGGCACCGGACCCACCAGGACCACGGCCGGCCCCCGGATGATCCGCTCCGGCTGGACGCCGAAGCGCGCGACGAACGCCGCCCGCGCGTCATCGTCGGATGTGTCCACGCTGAAGCCCCGGAAGAATACCGGCCCGTCGTCGCGTGCCACGTCAAACAGCGTGCCCGTCATCGCGGGCCCCCAATCGTCAGCCACGGATCATCCAGGGTGAGCCCGATTGACGCCGCCGTCATGCCGAATATCAGCACCGCGCCCACGATGAACAGCAGGCACCCGATCCCCCAAACCTTGCCCATCCGCGAGCCCTCCGACTCCCCGGTCATGTAGGCATCGACCGAGACCTCCGCGGCCGCCCGAGACGCTCCCGAACATGCCAGCGACAGCAGGACGGCCGCCCCGCCCATCACCGCCGCGACCGGCACCGCCCCCAGGAACAGGACCACGATCGCGCCGAGCCCAATCACCGTTGGCACAACCTGGAGCCCCTGGTCCGCGCCTTCCATCTCCGCCAAACGTTGATCGACATACGCCTCGCGCCTTGCGTCATGTGCCCTTGTCATGGCGTCACCGTCCCGGCGCGGGAGTCGCGCCCAGCAGCCCGTCTAGCACGTCAAAGCCGTGTTCGGTGCAGTCGTTCAGCCCGTCACCAGGCACACCCACGCCGCGCAAATCGCACTCGCCACTAAGCGCCGCGCCTGCGCCACCGACCACGACAACGACCAGCATCGCGCACAGGATGCAGACCAGCAGGAAAGCTAACAGTTTCACGACTTGCCCCCTTTGTGTTGCGCCGGAGGCCATGCTATGATGCCATCCGGCATAGGTTGATCGACCGTGCCAAGATCCGCGCGGCGGATGCCTCATACATCCGCCGCGCACCCGTGATATCACCCCCCCATCACCTCCCCCGGCAGGTATCGCCCGCCGAAATCCGCACCCGTACGCACGCACGCAGCAGCTACGCAGCGCCCCCGGCCGGCACACCGACGACACGTTGATTCCATAGTTTCACCGCGCCCGCCTTGCGATCGCTGGACGGACCCGTCGCCTTACAACGATCGCATATGACCGCATACTCCCGCCGGACCATATCGCCAGGACGCACACCCCACCACGCGACCCGGACATGCTCCCGATCGCCGCAGAATGGACACGCAGACAACATCACGCCCCCCCTCAGAGAACATGCCGCCCGACGAGCTCGAGCGCTTTCTGGTACGAGACCGCCATCACCCAGCCGGCCCGCGGTCGACCTGGAGAGCGCCAGCGCGCGATCCCCAACGCCAGCAGCGCGTCCCGCCGCCGCACGTACACCGCACGGTCCGGCCCCGTCGCCTTGACCCCGTGTGAGGCCTCAGAACACCCGACCGTGTAGCACCGATGCACGAAGGCGAGGAGCTCCGCGCGTTCCGCCTCGCGTTCCGTCGCCGTCACCGCCTGGTCAGCGTCAGCGCGCGCCGCCGCCGGGTTGACCAACGCGAAGTCCCGCGCCGGCCGGCCGACGACGCCGTCGCGGTTCACATCCCGGCCCGCCAGTGTTTCGACGGACCACAGCAGCCCGTCGACCCAGCGCAGACGCCAGAACCAGCCCGCCGCCAATGTCAGCGCGAACGCCGCCGCCACCACGCGCCCCGACCAATCCCACGCCAGCGCACAGACCGCAACACCCAACGTCACCGCCGCCGCCGTGCCGAAGGCCTGGAGAGCCGGCAGCCCGAAGTCCACCGCGACCGAGGGTTGCCTCTGGAGCCGCCGCCGCGTCAACTCGAGCACCGGGCGGTCGTCATCATCCGCCGCCGGCCGATCGACATGAATCACCGGACCGACCCACAACGACCCGCCGGCCCGCGCAGCCCACGGCGCGAGCTCCCCGCCGGCCTCAGGTCCGAGGAGCTCCCCGGCCTGGTCATCCCGTAGGACGATCTCCCGCCCGATCCCCGCCATCCGGCACCCCCTCCTCCGTCGCGGCCGCAGCCAGCCGCCTACACTCCCGACACAATCGTCGATCGTCCGGCGGGTTGACAACATGAATCGGCTGGAGCGCCGCCGATTGCGCCCAGGTACGCAGCCGATCGTCATGTCGCTTCACAATGCCACCCAGAACGCAAAGCGACCGCATCAGACCCGGATGCCCTTCGAGCTCGACCGCGTAGTGGTATACGCTCGACCACTTGTTCGGACAAACGACGTAGCCGTCAATCTCCCGCCCGATCCCCGCCATCCGGCACCCCCTCCTCCGTCGCGGCCGCAGCCGCAGCGGCCGCAGCCGCAGCGGCCGCCGCCGCCCGTCGCGCGTTCACAACCGCCGCCCCCATGCGCGCAATTTCCCGTCGCCGTTCTGGAGACAGCCGCGCCGCGCGCGCCCGGCCGCCCTTCTTCCCGGCCCGATTGCCAGCCAGGAACCGCCCCGTCGTTGCGTCTTGATCCGCCATCCGAAACCCTCCTCCCCGGCTTGAAAATGCGACCCGGCCGTGCTAAAATGTGCCGGAAACGCAGAACGGCCCCCGGTTCCCGATGTGGGAACCTGGAGCCGTTAGGATGCTGTCGCCGGACCTAGGGGTTTTTACTCTGGATCAGAAGTTTGGGGTTCGAATCCCTGTCCCCGAGTAGCGGCAGCCGGCCATCTACATCCAGTAGCTGGCCGGCCTTGCTATTGGTACCGTCTCCCATGTGTCTTTGCCGCTTGGACAACTGCAGGCAGGTCAGATGCCTTATCGCTTCGAATGGAACGGTCGGAAGGCAGCGTCAAACATCAGAAAGCACGGTGTCAGTTTTGATGAGGCCAGCACCGTATTTGATGACCCGTTGGCAGCCATTTTCGACGATGAAACGCACTCTTCAGTTGAGGCGCGCGAGTTGATCGTCGGGTATTCCATCACGGGGCGCCTGCTACTGGTGAGTTTTGCTGAGCAGCCCGGGAATGTGTTGCGCTTGATCAGCGCACGCGTGGCTACTAAGAGAGAACGCCAAGACCATGAAGACAACCTCAACTCCTGAATCCCAACAGGGCGCAGCAGATGATCTGCGCCCAGAGTATAGCTTTGACTATCACAAGGCCCGTCCCAACCGGTTTGCCGGGCAGGTTGATAAGAGCCAGGTGGTCGTGATGCTTGATCCGGATATTTCCGAAGTCTTTACGACCCCCGAATCGGTAAACGCTGTCCTACGCGCACTCATCAAAACCATGCCGCCAACACAAGTCAAATCCCGCCGCAAGACGCCATCGGAGTCAGCGCGCAAGGCTGCATTCCGGTAGTTGGTGGCAGCGGCAAGACCCCTGGACGCGACCTGTTGAGTGCGTCTGCGTGGCGCGCTTCAAGTTCCCGGCCAGGCTGTGGGTGAACGCCGCACTCCTCCATCCCGGCCAACCCCGCCCAACGCGGAGAGACGGAGAAACCGCATCGCCGCCCCTCCGTCCCCCGCTTCTTTAGTCCCGCGCCGCGTTACGGCACGGTCACCGTCGCCGAGTTATCGCTCAGATCGATATCGAAGATGCCCGAGGCGATCGTCACCGTATTCACGATCGCGAACCCGGCGTCCTTGCGTTTCACCTGGAACGTGATCGTGGCCGAGCTGCCGGCGGGCATGGGGCCTAAGCTGCACGTGAGCGTCTGGTTGGCCTTGCACGTCCCGTACGTCGTGATGACCGACTTCTTGGACGTTCCCTCGGGCACCGGACCGGCCAGGATCGCCTCCAGCGCATCGCCCAGGCCGTCGTTCGCCACCACCATCGTGTACACGATCGTGTCGCCGTTGACGCTGGCCGCCATGCTGACCCGGAGGTCCGCGGAGTAGACCATGCCGAAAGTGATGCCCGTCAGCGCCTGCCCGTCCGCCAGGTCGATGTCGGCCGGGTCCGGGGTGGTCTGCAGGTAGCCGGGGGGCACGAGCGCGGCCACCCGGTAGGCCGCGCCCAGGAGGCTGCCGAAGGCGTAGCTGCCATCCGTGCCGGTGGTCGCCTCGGCCACCACGCTGTCGTCGGTCCGTCTGAGCTCGACGGTCACGCCGCTCAGCCCGCCCTCGCCCTCATCCAGGATGCCGTTGGCATTGGCAT
Organism: uncultured Anaerolineales bacterium; assembly: GCA_964566325.1. GTDB lineage: Bacteria > Chloroflexota > Anaerolineae > CG2-30-64-16 > CG2-30-64-16 > JALOOB01. Next base: position 2,164 of record CAZMIS010000085.1, on the reverse strand, counting down.
CATCGTAGACCTGCCCCGCGATGCTGGTCTGGACCACGTGGATCGTGACCGTGGCCTGCGAGGTCAGCTCGCCGTCGCTGACCGAGTAGGTGAAGCTGTCGTCGCCGGTATAACCCGCGCCGGCCGTGTAGCCCAGGGCCGGCGCCGCGCCGGCCAGCACGCCGTGGCTCGGCGGGACGGTGACCTGGAAGAGCAGGTCGGCCTGGGCCGTCTCGACGTCGCCGTAGTCCAGGGTGATGGTCCGCTCAAGGCCCGCGGTGGCGAAGAGGTCCTGGCTGACGGCCGCGGGTGCGTCGTTGACCGGGCTGACGGTGACGTCGAAGGAAGTCTGGCTGAACTCGCCGGCCGGGTCGGTCGCGGTGACCGCGATCGTGGCCGCGCCGTGCTGGTTCTCCCCGTAGTCCAGGGCCAGGGTCGCGGCGTCGATCGCCGGGGTGGCGAGGCCCGGCGCGCTGCTCTCGGCCGTGAAGGTCAATGCGTCGCCGTCCACGTCGGCGAAGGCGCCGGCCAGGTCGATGACGGTGTCGGGGGCGTCCTCATCCACCGCTACATGCGGGATGGCGGCCGCGGCGGCCGGCGCGTCGTTCACCGGAGAGACGTAGATCGTGGCGGGGTACTCACCCAAACTAGCATTCGGGCCCCCGATGCTAAAAACAAAACTCGTTTCGCCGTGCCAGTTCTCCGCCGGGGTGAAGACCAGGGTATCCAGGTCAGCTGTGTACAGGCTCGGGGTGGGCACGGCGAAGGTGCTGCCCGCGAGGGTCAGCGTGCCATTGGCGGGCAGGCTGAGGATTTTCGCGCATTGAGAATTGAGATCCCCAGCTTGCAAGATGACCTCGGCGCCCGAGAACGCGATCGGGGTATCTTCATTCCCGACCTTGATGATGGGGCCCAGGGCCTGCGCCTCCGACAGGTAGTAGTTGCGCACCTGCGCGCTCTGCGCCAGGTAGGCGTTCTTGCGCAGCGCCTGGGCGTAGACCCGCCTGGCCGTTTCGAGCGGCTCGGGCCGGCAGTCTGCGCCGCACGCGGCCGCCAACACGTAGCCCGAGCGGGCCAGGTAGAGCGCCCGCTCGGCCGCGGCCACGTCACGCGCGTTGAGCTCGGCCGTGGTCGCGGTCGCGATCAGGTTGTCCAGCCCGCCCAGCGCGTCGGCCAGCACCTGGGCCTTGACGCCCTCGGTCAGGGTGGGGGCCAGCTCCAGCGGGTTGCCGCCGAACCAGCCCAGGTACTCGTGGTAGATGGCGTGGACCAGGAAGGGCACGGCGCCTGCGAATTCCCGGTTGTACGGGTTGGCGGCCAGGTCTGCTGGCAGCGCCACCGCCGCCGCGATCTCATCTTCCGGCATGCCCTGGTTCATCTGCTGGACGGTCTGGAGCCGGATGTCGTCCAGCGCGTCGCGTTGGGCCGTCGCCGCGGCCGCGACCTGTGCCGGTCCGACGACCGGGAGCCCGTTCAGGGGCACCAGGGCGTCGGGCTGCAGGTCCAGGATGGTCTGCAGGTCGGCGATCGCCTCCTCGATCCGCGGGCTGCGCCCGCGCAGCGAGCCCGCATCGGGCAGGTACTGCCCCAGGCTCGGGACGATCACGACCTTCTGGTCGGGCAGGGAGGTCAGCAATTCGCCGCCGGCCGTTGGGATCAGAGTGATCGCGAACGTGCCGAGCGTGAGGGCCGTCTCCGCCGAGACATAGTTGCTGATGGGATGCTTGAACGCGGCGTCGGGGCGGTAGTCCCGCAGCGACCCCGCGCCCAGGAAGCCGTCCAGGCCCCACGCCAGGTCGGTCCCGTAGGTCCAGGCCTGGCGCCGGTTGAGTTCGTCGTTGACCAATGTCCAATCACCGATCGCGCCGAGGAAGGCCGCGTTCGCATACAGCGGGATGTTCAGGCTGAATCTCGTCCAGGAGGAGCAGCCCCAGTAGCTCTCCTGATCGACCTCCGGGACGACGACCTGCCGCAGCGACTTGCGGGTGAAGCCGGGGATGGCCTCGGCGAACCTGCTCCTGGCTTCCACCGCGTAATTGCGCCCACCGCCGCAGCCCACGATCATGTATTCGTCCCCGTCCACCACCGCGGCCACGTTCCCCCCGCCCGCAGCTGAGTAGACGTAGACCCCCCGGGTCCCCGTGTCGTCAACCCAGACCGGGCTGACGGCATCGGTGAACTGCTC
>CAZMIS010000084.1:1978-12010 GCA_964566325.1 uncultured Anaerolineales bacterium | reverse complement strand
GGCCGCGACGCACTCCGCGTAACGCGCGTTGGTTACCTCGGTCTTGTCGATGCGATACGCATCGAGGTGCACCGAGTGCAGCGGCTGCTCGTCCGGGAAGCACTTGTAGCCCGCATTGTTTGCCGCATCGCAGCCCATCTGGAAGGTCCCGGCCGGAACGAGGACGGTTTCGCCCGATGCGGGCAGCGGCGTGCTGGTAGCCGTGGCCGTGGCGGTCGGGGTGGGCGTCGGCGTGGGCGTTTCGGTCGGTGTGGACGTCGGCGTCTCGGTCGGGGTCAGCGTTGCCGTCGCCGTGGGCGTTGCCGTCGCCGTGGGCGTTGCCGTCGCCGTGGGCGTCGCCGTTGTCGTTGCTGTGGGCGTCGCCGTTGCCGGCGGCACGGAGGCCGTGCCGTTCAGGATCAGCGGCAGGTAGATCCGATGGGGGGCATCCGATTCTGGCGTGTAACTGAAACGACTGTTGGTTGCTGCCACACCGTCGACAGGCGTTGACAACGCTGACAGAACCACAAGAATGATCAGGCTAAAAGTGAGTCGGGTCATGAACTACCTCTTGGATCTGGAGTTGTTATGTGCACCATGAGTATGAGGGTGCGGGAAGGGACCGGGGCATTCACGCATGCGCCGGGTTGCAGAGGCGCAGCATGTTACGTCTCTACACGACCCATACAACGTCCCTGCACGATAGACGTTACGTCTTCACGCTGTGGGCGCGTCGTCGCCCTGTGCCCCGCCGCCGACCAGAGCCATCTCGAGCGCCTCACGCAGGGTGCGCGCGCCGAGCACCTTTAGTCCTGCCGGCGGCTCCAGCTTGCGTACGGCCGAGGCAGGCACCAGCACGCGGGTAAAGCCAAGCTTGGCCGCCTCGATCAACCGCCGCGGCAACTGCCCCACGCTGCGCAGCTCGCCGCTGAGGCCGATCTCGCCTACGAGGGCCAGGTCCGCGGCCACCGGACGATTGCGCGCGGACGAGGCGATCGCCACCGCGGTTGCCAGGTCTGCGGCCGGCTCATCCACCTGAAGCCCGCCGATCACGTTGACGAAGACGTCCTGGTCGCCCAGCCGCACGCGCGCCCGCTTGCTCAACACCGCGGTGATCAGCAACAGCCGGTTGAAGTCCACGCCGTTGGCCGTCCGCCTGGGCTGTGCAAACGTCGTCGCGCTGGCCAGCGCCTGCACCTCCACCAGGATGGGACGCGAGCCCTCCATCGTCACCGCGATGGCCGAGCCCGGCGCGTTCGGCATCCGCTCCGCCAGGAAAGCCTCCGACGGGTTCGTAACCTCGATCAGCCCGCCCTCGGCCATCTCGAACACGCCGACCTCGTTGGTCGAGCCGAAGCGGTTCTTGACCGAGCGCAGCAGGCGAAACGCGTGGAACCGCTCGCCCTCGAGATACAGGACGGTGTCCACCATGTGCTCGAGCACGCGGGGGCCGGCAATCGACCCTTCCTTGGTCACGTGACCCACGAGGAACAGGGGGAAGGTCTGCGCCTTGGCAAGCCGCAGGAGGGCGGCCGAGCTATCGCGGACCTGCGTCACGCTCCCGGCCCCGGATTGGATCGCCTCGGAGTAGATGCTCTGCACCGAATCGACCACGACCATGCGGGGCTGGAGCTGCTGGATGTAGGTCAGGATGGTTTCGAGATGCGTCTCTGCCAGCACCTGGATGTCGCGGGTGACGATGCCGAGCCGTTCCGCGCGCAGCTTGATCTGCGCGGCCGACTCCTCGCCCGACACGTAGAGCACTGGGCCTTCGCCCGCAACCCTGGCTCTCCCCGGCGCCAGCGCGGCGCAGAGCTCGATGAGCAGGGTGGACTTGCCGATTCCGGGATCGCCGCTGATGAGCACGACCGATCCGGGCACAATGCCTCCGCCCAGCACACGGCTCAGCTCGCCGATGGGCACAGGGATGCGTTCGTAGCCGTCCGCGGGGATGTCGGGCAAGGCCAGCGGGCCGGCGCCGCCGCCCGCGGCAACCGCACCTGCGGGCCGACCGGGCGCAGCCTCCTGAACGATCGTCTCGACCAGTGAGTTCCACTCGCCACAATCAGGGCATTTCCCCATCCACTTAGGCTGGGCACTGCCGCAGTTGGAGCATACGTAGCGCGTCTTAGATTTGGACATAGCCATGCCCTCCCCGAGGCACGGGATCGCTCATTTGTTCGCTATCTTACATCGAAGTGGCCCGCGCGTCAAACGGTTTGGGCCCGCCCTGCGGCCATGCTACAATCGCTCCACATCATCAAGGAGCCCTCATATTGGCAAAGCGACTGGTGGAGACCTACGCCGTGGGTGACCGCGTGGAGCTGCTGATCGCCGATGAATGGTCGGAGGACTGGCGACCGGGCAGGGTCGCCGGCCTGCAACACCCCGCGGTGTGGGTGCAGACCGACGACCGGAAGCTGTGGTTCGTGACAAACGGGAAGCGGATCCGGCGGGCGGTCAGCCCAGCGCCACATCCAGGAGCATCATGATCGTGAACCCGATCATGGCGCCCCAGGTGGACATGTGCGTGTCGTCGTGCCGCTGCGACTCGGGGATCAGCTCTTCCACGACGACGTAGATCATCGCACCGGCCGCGAAGGCCAGCGCATAGGGCAGCAGCGGCCGCATGAGCAGGACCGCCGCGGCGCCCAGGACACCGGCGATCGGCTCCACCATGCCGGATGCCTGCCCCATCAGGAAGCTCTTGCTCCGGGACAGCCCTTCACGGCGCAGGGGCAGCGAGACAGCCAGTCCCTCCGGAAAGTTCTGCAGGCCGATGCCGATGGCGAGGGCGATCGCGCCGGCCAGTGTGGCGGCCGGCATTCCCGCGCCCACCGCTCCGAACGCCACGCCCACGGCCAATCCCTCGGGGAAGTTGTGCAGCGTGATGGCAGTCACCAGCAGGACGCTGCGCTTCCACGTGGACTTGAGGCCCTCCGCATGCTCGATCGGTTCTCCGAGATGGAGATGGGGCAGCAGGTGATCGACGCCCCAGAGAAACAGCCCGCCGGCCAGGAAGCCGACGGCTGCCGGCAGCCAGCCGGGCAGTCCCATCTCCTCGGACAATTCGATGGCAGGCGCCAGCAGGGACCAGAAGCTGGCGGCGATCATGACGCCGGCCGCAAAGCCCAGCATGGCGTCGAGCAGGCGCTTGTTGACCTGTCTCGTCAGGAACACGCCGGCCGCGCCCAGCGCGGTCAGCCCCCAGGTAAACAGGGTCGCCAGAAGCGCCTGTGTGACCGGAGCCAGCGAACTGAAGTTCATAGCACCTCCGAGTCGAGAGTATACTACTGCAGAGACGTTGCATGCAACGTCTCTGCACGCGAATTGGCTGCGATGCCGTCAGCGCTGGGCCAGCCGCCGCGCCAGGAGCCCGCGATCGGGGGCGAACACCAGCGCCAGCAGGAAGAAGGCGGTGCACACGAGCACGATCGCGGCGCCTGAGGCGATGCTGACGTAATAAGAGAGGTATAACCCGATGACGGCCGCTGCGCCGCCGATGACGGCCGCCGAGGCCATCATGAGGGGCAGACGCCGCGTGAGCAGCGAGGCCGTGGCGGCAGGCGTCACCAGCATCGCGACCATCAACCCGACGCCCACCGTCTGGAGCGCGATGACCACTGTCACTGCGAGCATGACGAGCAGCAGGTAGCTGAAGGCATGGTGCGGAATGCGCAGGATCTCCGCGAGAACCGGATCGAACGAGATGACCAGGAACTCCTTGTAGAAAGCCACGACCAGCAACAGGACGAGCACGCCGAAGGCGACCGTCAGCAGCAGGTCGCCCCGCGAGACGCCCAACACGTTGCCAAACATGAAGTGCGTCAGATCTACGCTGAAGTTGCGCACGGTGGAGATCAGCGCGACCCCCAGCGCGAACATGCCCGCGAAGATGACACCGATGGCTGTGTCCTCGCGCACCTGCCCCGTCTTGCTGAGCGCGCCGATGCCCAGGGCTGTGCCGATGCCGGCCACGAGCCCGCCCCAGAACAGCGGTCCCTGCGCGCCGCCGCCCAATAGATAGGCGACGGCCACGCCGGGCAGGATGGCGTGCGCCAACGCGTCGCCGAAGAAGGTCATGCCGCGCAGGACGACGTAGGACCCCAGAACGGAGCAGACGACCCCCACGGTGATCGCGGCCAGGAGCCCGCGCACCATGAACTCGTACCGCAGGGGCGCCAGCACAAAGTCAATCATGGGACTCCCCCTCGCAGCAGGTGTCGCTCAGCGCAAGCAATCCATCGGGACCGGGCAGGACAGTGAGGTGGCCGCCGTACGCCGTCTGGAGGTTGGCCGCCGTCAGCACCTCCGCGGGCCGGCCGAAGCCGATCAGGCGGCGCTTCAGCAGCATGAGGCGGTCGAACCGATCCGACGCAAGCTGCAGATCGTGTGTGGAGACGAGCACCGTCATCCCCTGCGCCTTGAGATCGTCCAGAATCCCGAAGATGGCTTCGTGCGACGTCATGTCCAACCCGGTGAGCGGCTCGTCCATCAGCAGCAGCTCGGCCTCCTGGGCCAGGGCACGCGCGATGAAGACGCGCTGCTGCTGCCCACCCGACAGGTCGCCGATCTGCCGGCCGCTCGCCTCGGTCATGCCGACGCGCGCCAGGCTCGCCCGCACGCGCTCCCAATCCGCGCGGCTCGCCTGGCGCAGCAGGCCGATGCGCGCGACTCGTCCCATCATCACGACGTCGGAGACCGTCACCGGGAACTTCCAGTCGACGTTCGAGCGTTGGGGCACGTAGCCGATGCAGATATGGCCGCCTGCGCCGTAGCCGTAAACGTCCGCCTTGCCACTCGTGGGCGACAGGATGCCCGCGACCAGCTTCAGCAACGTGCTCTTGCCCGCACCGTTGGGGCCCACCACTGCGACGCGCTCGCCGGGCCACAACGTGAAGGAGACGTCGTCCAGCGCGGGCGAGTCGGTGTCGTAGCGTACGCTGACATGGTCGAAGGCCACCACCGGCGCATCGTGGTGGTGCGCCTCGCGCTTGCGCAACAGGGTCGCCAGTCCCATTCTCATTCCCCCTTCAGCGCAGCAACGATCGCCGTGACGTTGTAGCGCATCATGCCCAGATAGTCTGACGCACCGCTGCCTGCCTCGGTGACGGAGTGAGTCAGCAACCCGGTCACCACCTTCATCCCCGTTTCGGTCGCCAGTTGCTCGGCCAGTTGTGAGTTGGCGCCGAGTTCGAGAAACACGGCCGGCGCGGCCGTCGCCCGGATTTCATCGACCAGCTGAGCCAGTTGCTGAGCGGATGGCGACGCCGCCGAGCTGACGCTAGGGATCACCGCACCCACCACCCGGAAGCCATAGCGATCGGCAAAGTAGCCGAAGCTTTCGTGGTTCGTCACCAACAGGCGCCGCTCCTCGGGAACCGTCTGCACCTCCGCCTGGATCCACGCGTCGAGCTCCCGAAGCTGCGCGATGTAAGCATCTGCGTTCGCAGCGTACGAGTCCTTGCCCGCAGGATCAACCGCGGACAAGCCATCACGGATATTCTGCACGTAGACGATGACGTGATTCGGGTCGAGCCAGAAGTGCGGGTCGCCCTCCTCGTGGTCGTGGTTCCCCCCCTCTTCCTCGTGCTCGCCCGGCTGAGGTGTGCGCGGTGTCAGTCCGGCGGCCGCCTCGATGACCGTGCGCTCGCCGCCGGCATTCCGCAGCAGAGGCTCGAGAAACGCCTCGAACCCTGCTCCGTTGACGATCAGCAGCGAGGCATCCGCGACCTTGCGCACGTCCGCAGGCGTCGGCTCAAAGCTGTGAGGGTCGACGCTCAACGGGATCAGCGTGTCGACCGCCAGGCGTTCGCCGGTGACGTTGCGCGTGATATCCGCAAGGAAGCTTTCGGCCACCAGGACGCTGCGCTGAGCGACCGGCGGGGCGACCGGCGGGGCGACCGGCGGGGTGCCCGGCGGGGCGATGGGCGCACCACAGGCGGCCAGCAACGCGGCCGCGATGACGACAGATGCGATGACATGAACGAGTCTCAAGATCGTTTCTCCTGACAGCTCGGGCAGAGCCCGAACATTTCGAGCCAGTGGCTGCGTACGCTGTATCCCGTCTGAGCTTCCACGGCCGTGACGATCGCGTCGATGTCACACCCCGCAAACTCGACCGCGCGGCGGCAATCCAGGCAGATGATGTGATGGCCGTGCGCGTACGGCTCGTCATCGCCGCAGCAGCCGGCGTCCGGCGAGCTCGGCGTGCTGAGCGCGTAGCTGTGACACCCCTCCGCCAGGTGAAGCTTGCGCACCAGCCCAAGTGCGGCCAGGATATCGAGCGTCCGGTAGACGGTGACCAGCCCCAGCGCGGGGTGATATTCCCGGCCCGCCGCAAGCAACTCGGATGGGCTTATCGGCTCGTGAGCACAGGCCAACGCCTGCATCACGGCACGCCGCGCGCGCGTGTTGGAATAGCCCGACGCCGTCACCCGGTGCACCAGGTCCGTAGTCCGCTCGGACATGCGAGCTGTGTCAAATTGAAAATCAATTTCATTTTTCACAACGCCATCTTAGCAGAGGCCCCTGCCCCTGTCAAATGATGTGGCCCCTGCAGGTGAAAGGCGATTTCCGATCGCTGCTCCAGCAGGTGTATACTGAACGATGTAACGCACCCGGGTGGAGGCTCATCGTGCCCATTGTCATCGATTCGCTCATCTTTCTGTTGCTCGGCATGTTTCTTTCGTACGTGCTGATGCGTGCGTTCGCCAAACCGGACGGCAACGGCAGCGCAAAGACCGCGGTCCGCCTGGTGCGCACCGCGCGCACGGCCGACGGCCGCGAGGAGACCCGCCTGCTGATGAACGATACGGTGATCCTCACTGCCTCCAACGACGGCGTGCGGCTGGCCGAATATGCAGACGAGGTGGAACAGCTGGAGGCGGTGGCCGCGCGCCTGGCGTCCTCGCTCGGCGTCACCGTCGAATTCACGCGCGTGGGGCCGCGTGTGCCCGGGGCCGATGCCGGCATTCCCGTGCGGGATCTGCCGCCCCTCGAAGAACCCGACGCTGAAGAACTCGCTGCACGCCGCGCCCGGCTGGACGACGGCCGTGCGGGCGGCTAGGGGCCGGGACTGCATCAGCGCAGTGCAATATGTTTGACACGGCGCATAAAGGATGGTATACAGGACGCAGGCTCGTGGACGTAAGTCCTTTCATGGAAGTAGTTTTTCTCTGAGCCGTCGAAACGCTATGGGGTGTGCATGTCACAGGCGACAGTGTACGAAGTGGCAAAGGAAGCAGGCGTGAGCATCGCCACGGTCTCGCGCGTGCTGAACACCCCCGAGCGCGTCAACGAGACCACCCGGGCCCGCGTCTATCAGGCGATCGACCAACTCGGCTTCGTGCCCAAGGCCGAAGCTGCGGCCAGAGCGCGCAAGTCCCACGGGCGCCTCGGCGTCCTGGCGCCCTTCTTCACGTATCCCTCGTTCGTTGCCCGGCTGCGCGGTGTCGCAGAGTCCCTGAGCGACCTTCCCTACGACCTGGCCATCTACAACGTCGACTCCTCGTCCCGGCTTGATGGGCTGCTGGCCAGCCTCCCTGTGACGCGCCGGGTCGACGGACTGATCCTGATGTCCCTGCCTTTCGACGACGACGCTGCCGATCGCCTCACCGTGCACAACCTGCCGGCGGTCCTGATAGAGTATTCACGCCCAGGGTTCAGCAGCGTGCGCATCGATAATGTCGGCGGCGGCGCCATGGCCGCACAACACCTGATCGGACTGGGCCACCGGCGTTGCGCCTTCGTGGGCGACCGCGATGTGCCGGCCTACGCCTTGCACCACAGCGACGTGCGCCTCGACGGCTATCGCCGGGCCCTGACAGAAGCGGGCGTGGGCCTCCCTGAGGAATACGTCGCATTGGCGCCGCACGGCCTGGAAACCGCCCTCGAATCTGCCCATCAGTTGCTCGACCTGCCAGTGCCGCCCACGGCCGTCTTCGCCCCAAGCGACACCCAGGCCATGGGTGTACGCAAGGCTGCGGCCGAGCGCGGTCTGCGCGTTCCGGCCGATCTGGCCATCATCGGCTTCGATGATATCGACATGGCCGACTACCTCGGCCTGACCACCATCCGGCAACATCTCGAGGAATCGGGACGGGTGGCGGTCGATCTGTTGCTGTCCCGCCTGGCGGACCCCTCACGGGCCGCCCAGGAAGTGTGGTTGCCTCTCGGACTGGTTCAGCGGGAAACCACCTGAATCAGCAGCGGAGACGAAAGGAGGCGTTTAACGATCCTGCATCAGCCGTACAAGGTCATGCCCGCATCATTCCAGACAGTCCGCATGCAACGGAAGTAAATGCATATCCCAAGAAGGAGAAGCACATGAAAGGCTGGAGTATCCTGAGTATCGTCATGATCATGGCGCTGGTTCTCACGGGGTGTGGCGCGAAGGCAACGCCCACGCCGGCCCCTGCACCTGCGCCGACCACCGCACCCGCTGCCCCTGCTGCACCGGCAGCGACCGAGGCGCCGAAGGCCGCTGAGCCCGCTGCGCCGGCCGCACCGGCTGCGACCGGTGGTGTCGGTGCGAGCGGTGAAGGCGCCGCGAGCAAGGGCCTGACCGAACTGGCCGACGCCTACGCCGGCAAGTTCAAGGGCACCAAAGTCACCATGGAAGGCCCCTTCACCGACAACGACGCCCTCAAGTTCGACGAGTCCGTCAAGGCGTTCGAAGAGGCCACCGGCATCGACATCCAGTACACCGGCTCGAAGGAATTCGAGGCCTCCATCACCATAAAGGTCGAGGGCGGCAGCGCCCCCGACGTCGTCGACTTCCCGCAGCCCGGCCTCCTGGCCAACCTGGCCAAGAAGGGTCTCGTCATCGACCTCGCTGACGTCATCAATGCCGACTGGCTCAAGGAAAACTACAGCAACGCCTGGCTCGACATGGGCGTCATGCCGGGCAAGGATGGCCCCATCACCGCCGGCATCTGGGCCCGCGCCAACGGCAAGTCCCTCGTCTGGTACCCCAAGAAGGCCTTCGACGCGGCCGGCTACACCGTCCCAACCACCTGGGATGAGCTGATCCAGCTCTCCGACGACATCAAGGCCGACGGCGACACCCCCTGGTGCGTCGGCATCGAGTCCGGCGCCGCCACCGGCTGGCCCCTGACCGACTGGGTCGAGGAGATGATGCTCCGCACCACCTCCCCGGAGAACTATGACAAGTGGGTCACCGGCGAGCTCAAGTTCGACTCGCCCGAGGTCCGCAAGGCCATGGAAACCGTCGAGAAGATCTGGTTCACCGACGGCTACGTCTACGGCGGCCGCGGCGCTATCGCCACCACCGCCTTCGGTGATGCTCCCAAGCCCATGTTCGAGAACCCGCCCAAGTGCTGGCTCCACAAGCAGGGCAACTTCATCACCACCTTCTTCCCTGAAAACCTCGTCGCCGGCGAAGACTATGACTTCTTCTACCTGCCCGGCGTCGATCCCGCCTACGGCAGCCCCGTCCTGGGCGCCGGCGACATCTACGCCATGTTCGACGATCGCCCCGAAGTCCGCGCGGTCATGCAGTACTTCTCCACCGGCGCTTCCATCGAGGGCTGGGTCAAGGCCGGCGGCGCTATCGCACCGTACAAGGACGCCTCCCTCGATTGGTACCAGGACCCCGTCTCCCGCAAGGTCGCCGAGGTCCTCCAGGGCGCCACGACCTTCCGCTTCGATGGCTCTGACCTGATGCCCGGCGCGGTCGGCGCAGGCTCCTTCTGGAAGTCCATGACCTCCTACGTCACCGAAGCCATCAGCCTTGATACCGCCCTCAAGGACATCGACGCCTCCTGGCCCACGAGCGCAACGACCAAGCCCGCTGAGCCCGCAGCACCGGCCGCAAACATCGGTGCGAGCGGCGAGGGTGCGGCGAGCAAGGGCCTGACCGAACTGGCCGACGCCTATGCCGGCAAGTTCAAGGGCACCAAAGTCACCATGGAAGGCCCCTTCACCGATAACGATGCCCTCAAGTTCGACGAGTCCGTCAAGGCGTTCGAAGAGGTCACCGGCATCGACATCCAGTACACCGGCTCGAAGGAATTCGAGGCCTCCATCACC
>CAZMIS010000084.1:0-1878 GCA_964566325.1 uncultured Anaerolineales bacterium | reverse complement strand
TCCTCCAGGGCGCCACGACCTTCCGCTTCGATGGCTCTGACCTGATGCCCGGCGCTGTCGGCGCAGGCTCCTTCTGGAAGTCCATGACCTCCTACGTCACCGAAGCGATCGACCTTGACACCGCCCTCAAGGACATCGACGCCTCCTGGCCCAAGTAAGCCAGGCCCGACAGGGTAGACGCCCCACCCCCGTTGTGCGACAACGGGGGTGGGGTAATACTCATCCTCTGCTCCTTTCCATGCCGAGCAGAACTCAGGAGGCCAAATGACTAGCTCAGACATGCCAAAGGACTCGGGCGGACCGCTTGCCTGGCTGGCGACCGGTATCGGACGGGTTCTGGCGGCCGTATTCGTTCCGATCGTGACATTCCTCGTGCTCTGGCAGGGATTCGTCTTCCTTCGCAACAACCAGGCGCCCCAGATTGTCATGGTGCTGGTGTCGATCCTGTGGGGTGTGGGCGGCGTCGCCCTGTTGTACTGGGTCGCCAACTGGATGGTCGAGAAACTCCCGGACGCCGCGCGCACCAAGATCCAGCCGTTCGTCTTCGTCGGCCCAGCGGTCGCCATCCTGGCCTGGTTCCTGGCCATCCCGGTCGTGCGAACCCTGATCCTCAGCTTCCAGGACGAGACCAGTTCCAACTTCGTCGGCCTGGCGAACTACGTCTTTGCGCTCACTGATCGCATCATGCTCGAGGCCTTCCGCAACAATCTCTTGTGGATGATCTTCGGCACCGGTCTCAGCGTCGGCCTGGGGCTCCTTGTCGCGGTGCTCGCTGACCGCACCAGGCTGGAGTCTGTCTACAAGGCCATCATCTTCATGCCGATGGCCATTTCCTTCGTCGGCGCAGGTGTGATCTGGAAGTTCATGTACACCTACAAGGGCGAAGGCAGCGGCATCTCGGAAATCGGCCTGATCAACGCCATCGTGCTGGCATTGGGCGGCCAGTCGCAGCCGTGGCTGTCGATCCCGCCGTGGAACAACTTCTTCCTCATCGTCATCATGGTCTGGCTGCAGACAGGTTACGCCATGGTGATCATCTCGTCCGCGATCAAGGGGGTCCCCGCTGAGCTGCTGGAGGCGGCGCGCATCGACGGCGCGACGGAGGTCAAGGCCTTCTTCAACGTCACCGTGCCCTACATCAAGGGCACCCTGCTCACCGTCACCACGACCATCGTCATCTTCAGCCTGAAGCTGTTCGATATCGTGCGCGTCATGACCGGCGGCAACAACGGCACCAACGTCATCGCGAATGAATTCTATCTGCAACGCTTCACGTACGGGCACACCGGCCGCGCCTCGGCCATCGCGATCATCCTCCTGCTGGCGGTTGTTCCGGTCATGGTCTACAACCTGCGGCAGTTCGGAGAGAGGAGGGCCTTCTGATGAGCGCTACCGGCAGTATGAAGCAGCAGAAGCGACTGAACAGCGCCCTGGTGAACGGCATCCTGATCCTGATTTGCATCATCTGGCTGGTGCCGACGGTGGGCGTGCTCGTCACCTCTTTCCGCCAAAGTCAGGACATCTTCAGCTCGGGTTGGTGGGCCGTCCTGCCTCACAGGCAGTGGGTGGAAAAGAGTGAGTTCACGATCCCCGAGACCGTGGATGTCACCGGACCATTCGAGCTGGAGGGGACCACCACCACGTTCGAAGAGCTGCGTGAAGGCGTCACGCTGCCCGATGGACGACAGCTCTCCTGGTTCGGAAACCGGCGCACCCGGTTGATCAAGGTGTCTGAGCAGGAGTGGGTAGGCTTCGGCGCCAACCTCACCCTGGACAACTACAAGAATGTGCTCTCCGGCACGAAGATCAGCTTCAAGGACGCGGAGGGAAAGGAGATCACCCGCCAGGGTAACAACCTGAGCACGGCATTCCTGAATT
>CAZMIS010000083.1:0-12087 GCA_964566325.1 uncultured Anaerolineales bacterium | reverse complement strand
GCTGCTATTCCTCAAATGTCTCTGGGTGCTCTGCGCTCTCTGCGGCTAAGAAATGGCTACATTATGAGTTGCTGCACGGGTGCAGCTACCCATCCGGCGCCTGGTCGGCCCCACGCCTAAGCGGGCGCATCCTTCAGCGCGGGCCGGGCGCGCCACCACAGCCACACGGTCTGCGCCAGGGTGGCGGTCACCAGGCCGGCGAGGCTCACATAGAGGCCGGCGACCTTGCCCCAGGCGATTCCGCCCACCAGCACGATCGCACTGACGGCCAGGAAGATGACGACCGACTCGGTGATGCCGCGGGTGCGCCGGCTGTGCAGGATCACGCCTTGGAACCAGCTCTGCAGTGCGGTCAGCGCGGGCATGGGCAATCCTATCCAGAAGCCAATCCGCGCCATCGAGGCCAGCTCAGGCGACAGCGCCGACAGCTTCTCGAACCACAGCCGGCTCAGGGGCGTGGCGGCGATCAGCGCCATCACAGCCGTTGTGGTCACCGCCAGGATCAGCGTGAAACGGCGCAGTGCGGGCCGGGCGCCTGGCCGCTCCATAAGCGTCACCACCACCTCGACCAGCCCCGTGGCCGGCGTGCGCGCCAGCCAGATGAGGCCACTGATGACCGGCCACACGGCCAGCGACGTCAGCGCCAGTGGCATCCGGCTCAGCGCGGCGCTGCCGATGGGCTGGGCCAACAGGGTCAGCAGCGATGTAAAGACCAACGGGATGTAGAAGGCAAAGAACGCGCCGTAGGTCAGCGGCGGCTGGACGGGCGCCTGGACCGCCAGCTGGTACCTCAGCACCGGGCGCACGCGGATGCCGATGTAGAGTGCCTCGCTGACGACGGCCACCGCCATGCCGAGCGAGGCCAGGACGACCCCCGGTAGTGTGCGCAGGACCAGCCCGGCCAACAGCACCGTCATGTTGGCCGTAAGCCGCAAGATCGTGCCGGTGCCCACCGCGCCGGAGTGTCCGAATCGGATCAGCACGCCCTGGTTGAATCGCCGGTAGGCAATCGACCAGGTCCACGGCGTCATCACGATCAGGCCGAGTCGCGCGGGTTCGATGATCTCCTCCGGGACGCCGAGGATATCCCGAACCACGACGTAGTACAGGGGCGTGAGCGCCACCAGGAGGTGCAGCACGGTCAGCAGCGCGCCCGCAGCCTGCATGTAATTCCAGATCTTGCGGTAGGAGGCCGTGTCCTTGCTCAGCGCAGTGGATCCGGCCAGCAGCATGATGATCGGCGATTCGATGATCAGCGCCAACGGCCAGACGATCCCTCCGAATGCCGCCAGGTTGATCTCCGGAGCGGCCAGGCGCGCGATCACCGCGCTGAGTGCGGGCATCTCGGCGCCCATCAGCAGCCAGCTGGCCGCCAGTGGCCACCAGGTGCGCACGACCTCAGATTGTTTCAACGAGCCAACGTCTCCTCGAAATACCCGATCGTGCGCGACAGGCCGGCTTCGAGATCGACCCTCGGAGACCAGCCGAGGATCTCGCGGGCGCGGGTGATGTCCGGGCGACGCTGCTTGGGGTCGTCTGCGGGCAGCGGGAGGAACTCAATGCCGGCCGGATTCCCCGTCAGCCGGTTGATCGTCTCGGCAAAAGTCAGGATGCTGGTTTCGACCGGGTTGCCCACATTGACAGGATTGATCTCATCCGACAGCAGCAGCCGCACCATGCCGTCCACGAGGTCGCTGACGAAGCAAAACGAACGCGTCTGCGATCCGTCGCCGTACACCGTGATGGGCTGCCGGCGCAGCGCCTGGCCGATGAAGTTCGGCACGACGCGGCCGTCGTCGAGCCGCATGCGGGGACCGTACGTATTGAAGATCCGGATGATCCGAGTGTCCACGCCGTGGATCCGATGGTATGCCATCGTGATGGCCTCGGAGAAGCGCTTGGCTTCGTCGTAGACGCCGCGCACGCCGATCGGGTTGACGTGTCCCCAATAGCTCTCGGGCTGGGGGTGCACCTGAGGATCGCCGTACACCTCCGATGTGGAGGCCAGCAGGAACCTGGCGCCCTTGCCCAGTGCCAGACCCAGCGCGTTGTGTGTCCCCAGGGACCCAACCTTCAGAATCTGAATCGGGATGCGCGTGAAGTCGATCGGGCTCGCCGGCGATGCCAGGTGCATGATGGCATCGAGCTTCCCCGCCACGTAGATGTACTCGGTCACGTCGTGATGCACGAACTGAAAACGCCGCTCCCCGGCCAGGTGTGCGATGTTGTCGACGGAGCCCGTGATCAGGTTGTCCATCGCGATGACCTCGTGCCCGTCCGACAGCAGCCGGTCGCATAGATGCGAGCCGACGAACCCGGCCCCGCCCGTCACCAGAATCCTCATACCTTCTCCTCTTCCCCTGCAAGAATCAGCCAGCACAACGCCAGCGTCGCGGTGAACCATCCCATCAGGTCCGGCAAGAACAGCGAGTTGTCGATCAGGCCGTGCACGACGGTCGCCCCAAGTCCTCCCAGCAGCCCCAGCGCGGCCGGCCACGCTGCGGCCGATCCCCGCCGGTACAGGCGCCAGGCGGCACCGAAGGCCGTCGCAATGGCACACGCGCCGATCGCCGCGCCGATCAGCCCCAGCCTCGTCCACAGATCCAGGAAAAGGTTGTGCGGGTGGCTGAGGTTGAGCTCCTGCCACGCTGAGGGCAGGACGTAGCGCGTTCGATAGCTGTACAGGAAATTGTCTGGACCGACGCCCAGCAGCGGGTGATCCAGCGCCATGGCCAGCGAACCCTGCCACAGCTTCAGGCGGAAGAAGCTCGTGCCCGACTCGAAGTTGAACGCATCGGCAAAGCGCGGGGTCCGAAAAAGCACGACGAGACCCGCTGCAGCGATGATGGCCGTGGCCAGCAGCACGGAGAGCGGCCACCGCTGTCGGCTTCGCCACGCGCCGCCCAGCAGCACCACGGCGAGCGCGGCGGGCAGTCCGAGCAGGATGGCGCCCTTGCTGAAGGTTGCCACCGCGGCGGCCAGCGCGACCACGAAGACAGCGCCCAGCAGCATCCGCATGATCCGATGGTGAGCAGCGCCGGGCTCTCCGAGCTCTACAACGTGGCCGCGTCCCGTGGCGGCAAACGCAGTCAGCGCGAGTGCGAGCGGAATCGCCCGGTCCAACAGAAGCGCCAGGTTGTTCGGCGAGCCGTACAGCGCGCGCACGCGCCACACCCCTTCGGCGTCGATCAGCCCTTGCCCGCTGGCCAGCTGCCACAGCGCGATGCCGGAGGCCAGGCCAGCGCCGGCGAGGAGCCCCAGGATCAGCCGGTTGACGGCCCCACTGCCTGCCGGCCGGCCGCTCCGGGTGCAGAGCCAATAGAAGACCGCGCCGAACAGGAAGACGATCCTGAACTCCCGCCACGCCACGCCCTGGTGCTCCGCCGCAAAGGTGGCGAACAGCCCCGCGCCGAGCAGGGCCAGCACGCTCAAATCGATGGTGCGCTGCCACCGCGCCGCACCGCCCTGCGCGCCGCGCACCCCGATCCCCCAGCCGCACGCGGCGCCGCGCTCGCCGGGAAGCTTGGCCGCAAGCCGGCTGGCGCCGCCCCGAATCAGGAGCGCGAGCAGCCCGGTCCAGGCAAGCAGTTCAAAGAGCGCGAACTCCCAGCGCAGGAGCGGGTGGGTGCGCTGCCAGAACGGCAGCGCCGCAGCGATCAGCGGAGGCGAGAGGTCCGGCCGGATCACGAACAGCAGGCCGAGCCCCATCAGAAGGGCCAGGCGCAGCGCATCGGAGCCGGCAAGGAGATAGGCGATCGCGATGCCGATGGCCGCGATCCAATGCCAGGCGCCGGGCAGGGCCGCGGCCCGATCGGCGGCCGATACGACTGCCCGCGCCGGACGCGCCAGGGGCCGGGTGCGTGTCGGGCGGCGCCACACGATCCACCAGGCCGCGGTCGCAACCCCTGCAAGGGCTGATAGCAGAAGCCCAGGCAGCACCCCAGGCCGCCCCGCGGCAGAGACAACGAAGCCCTGCAGCGCCCACTGCCCCCATCCGCCGTGCGCGATCAGCTCAGCGGTGTGCGGCCCGGGGGCCAGCCCCGTCGCGACGGGAACCAGTCGCTGGGCCGCATCGGGGTCGTGCAGCACCAGGTAACCCGCGCCCGCGTCATCTCTCGGCAGGCGATTCGCAGGCTCGCCGTCAACCGACACGGAGAAGTATGCCCAGTACGGCCCCCCCTGTACCCGCAGAGCCAGCCCCGTACCGTAGAAGGCGAGTCGCATCGCGTCGCCGTCGGCCGTCGGGTCCGCTGCCGCGGCCGTCACGCGCCACCCCTCGTCGTAGCGAATGGCCGGATGGTCCGTCAGGTGCGCGCCGGGGGGCATCAGCTCAGGTGCGCCGGCCGCGCGCGCGATGGCATCCCAGGTCGCGCCGCCGGGGCCTGACCGGGCGTCCGCACAGAGCGCAAAGCCCCGCCACGGGTCATCGGTGGGGCGCTCGGGGCACCAACTGGCCCAGATCAGGGGCCCGAGCCAGGGCCACTCGGTCTGGGCCAACTCGTACGAACGAGACGCGTACCCCGCCTGCGCGTCAGCGCTGACCGCACCCCACGGCGACGGCTCGCCTGTCCGGTCACTGGGCAGCGCGTTCCAGCCGAACGACGTCGCCCAGAGCGGCGTATGGGCGTCGCCGTGGCGAGCCATGACATCGCGGGCTGCAGCGGCCCGTTGAAAGCCCAGTGCATCGGAAGCGAGAGGCACGTCCGGCGCGTCGTCGAAGCCGTACGGCTGGATCGCCGGAAAGTCGAACCAGGCTCGCCCGCCCAGCGCGTACAGCCGGTCCAGGAAGGTCAGGTCGCTCAAGTTGGCCCCGCCGGCCTCGACGGTGGGCGCGAGTGCCGCCGCGACGATCCGTGCATCAGGGTCCGCGTGCCGGATCGACGTCGCTGCCTCGCGCAGCAGGCCGAGATAGCCTGCCGGATCCGCCGCCGCATCGCCCCAGTGCGGCGCAATGTTGGGCTCGTGCCACACCTGGTAGTAGGTGTAGGCGGCGCCATAGCGCTCAGCCACGGCGCGGGCAAATGCGCCGAAATCGGAGCGTTCGTGAGGCGGAGCCATCGGGTTGTCCGCGTTCGCCCCGCCGCGCGCCCAGGCCGGCGAACGATCGAGCACGACGACGGGAATGACGGAGGGGTGCGCGGCAAAGGCCCCCGCGACCCGATCCCACTCATCCCAGGCAAACTGGCCGCGCTCCGCCTCGATGGCATCCCACGGCAGGGTGAAGCGGGCGAATCCGACCCCGGCCGCTTCGAGGAGCGAAAGCGTCACGGAAAGGCGATCTGCGGCCAGCTCACCTCGCTCGAGGTTCACGCCGGGCTTCGCAGAGACGCGCGGATCGACCGCAGCAACGGCGGAGAAGTCCTGGGGTGCCGCCGCACGCGCGAGCGCGGCCCCGGCCACAGCCCACAGCAGGCCGAGAACAAGGAGCCAGCCGAGTAATGGACGCGCGGAGGCGGGAGCGTGGGACATAGCGCGTGCATGCTACCACAAGCACCAGACCGGTGCAATGTAGACGATGGGGTCATTCTTTTGACGAAAAGGCACGGCTGCGATAGAATAAAGTGTTGCATTCATTAAGGAGTACATGAGCATGGACAATACCACTTTGGAAGCGGCTCTGCGCAACGCGGGCCGCCATTCAAATCGTGAGGTACGTGACGCAGGGCGCGTGCCCGCCGTCGTGTATGGTAAGAGCAACGATGCAGTGTCAGTGTCGATCGATCGCAAGCTGTTGGGGATCGCATTGCACCGGGCGAGTGGTCGACCGATCGAGATGACCATCCCCGGCCAGGGCGAATTGCACGTGCTGGCGCGCGAGGTGCAGCGCCATCCCACGAAGCACTCGATCCTGCATGTTGACTTCCTGGCCGTAACCATGACGGAGACCGTCCGGGTGCACGTGGCCATCGTGACGGATGGTACGGCGCCCGCCCTCGCGAATCCGGACATGGTGCTGGTGCGCACTCTCGACACGGTTGAGATCGAGTGCCTGCCCGGCGACATTCCCGAGCACATGGTTGCCGATCTGTCGACGCTGGAGACCGTTCACGATGAGATCATCGTGAGCCAGCTCCGCCCGGCCAAGGGCGTCAAGGTGCTCAGCGACGGCAATCAGGTTCTCTTCTCGATCACGCCGTCGCGCGCGGCGGCGATGGAAGAAGAGGCTGAAGAGACGCCTGAAGTCGCCGAGGTGGAAGTCGTCAAGAAGGGCAAGAAGGAAGAGGAAGAGGACTGATCGTCCCCCTTCCCTGAACCGAATGACCCAAGGCGCCGGGCGCTCGTCCGGCGCCTTTTCGCGTCCTCAGGCAGGCCCTGATTTAGGCTGGCAGGCTCGCTTCACTCCTGCCACAGCCACTGCAGCGGATCCACCGCCCTTCCCCCGATGCGCAGTTCCCAATGCAGATGTGCACCGGTGCTGAGACCCGTGCTGCCGACCTTGCCGATCAGTTGCCCTCGCCCGACGGATTCCCCCACCGCGACGCTGATCTCGGACAGGTGCCAATACCCGGTGTGCACCCCGTTGCCATGATCGATCACGATCGCATTGCCCCGCACGAAGAGCGGATCAGCCAGCACGACGCCGCCCGGAGCCGGCGCATACACCGGCGTGCCGGCAACGGCGCCGTAATCCTCCCCTTCGTGGGCCGAGATCGCGGTGCTGGCGCCATAGGTGCGGCGCGAGCCGAAGGGCGAGGTGCGGCGCAACTCGCCGTGGAGCGGGCTATCGAACCGGCTGTACAGGTTCCAGCCGCCCGGCGTCACGAGGGAGAAGAGCTCGGCCATGCGCGCCGCCTCGTCGCTGACCTTCGAGCCCTGCGAGAGGATCGGTGCAGCCGCAGATGCGGGAATGTTGACCGATGAGAACGATCCGGCTCGGACCGGCACCTGCAGCACGAGGCGCTGCCCGCCTGCATCGAGGACCAGGGGGTGGTTGCCCGGCGGCGCCAGGGGCGGAATGGGCGCCAATGCCCAGCGAACCGGGCCAGCACCGAGAACTGCGTAATCCCGGGTCGCGAAGGTCAGAGTCACCGGTGTTCCCGCGCGCACGCTGACCTCCAGGGCAAGCGTCTGCCCCTGGACCGGTGGCCACGGCCAGGCTCGCACGCGCTCGATGGCACCGCCCGGCGAGAGCACGTACGACGGCGTGGCGAATGCCGTAGCGGAGGCCGCCGCCAGTGCCGGATCAGCGCCGTCATCATGCCGGAACTGCCCCACGGGCGCCGCGCGGAGATCGATGTCCAGCCCTTCAGCGCGCGCCGGTCCCGCGCCGCCCAACCACAGCAACAGGACTGCAATCGCAGCAACCAGGGCGGCGAGGAGCTGACTAACTGTAATACTCCGGCGCCAGGACCGCGATGTAGGGCAGGTTGCGATACTTCTCGACAAAGTCCAGTCCATAGCCCAGCACGAACTTGTCCGGGATGTCGAACCCGATGTACTTCACCGGCACGTGCGCCTCGCGGCGCGCCGGCTTATTGAGCAGCGTGCAGATCTCCAGCGACTTTGGCTGCCTGGCGCGCAGGATGCGCACCAGGTACTCCAACGTCCGCCCGGTATCGATGATGTCCTCGACGATCAGCACGTTGCGTCCCTCGATGGGCTGATCGAGGTCCTTGAGGATGCGCACGACGCCGGACGAGGCCATGCCCACGCCGTAGCTCGACGTGGCCATGAAGTCGATGCTGTGCGGGGTGCTGATGCAGCGCATCAGGTCCGACAGGAACAGGACGCTGCCCTTCAGCACCGCCAGCAGGAGCAGGTCCTGCCCGGCGTAGTCGCGGTCGATCTCGGCACCCAGCTCGCAGATGCGGGCCTGCAACTTGTCGGACGGAATCAGGATTTCGGCGATATAGGCAGGATCGATCATGAGTGCGGTTCCTCCTGTCAGAAGGGATGCGTGCGCGCCCGCGCGTACGCTCGCTGAATCGCGCTGAGGTCCAACTCAGGCGTCGGAACAGGCGTCGGAACGCTCGGCCGGGGCGCCGGCGTCACTTTCGTGGCGGCCGGATTCGCCTTGATCGCTGCGGCCGGCCTCGGCGCACTGGGAGGCGGCGCCGATCCCCGGAATACGGCCGACCATTGGGCCGTCAGATCGAGATACGTCGAACCGTACGCCTGGCTCGGCTCGATGTACGTGCCCTCCGGCCACTCGTTGAAACTCGTGATCGCGATCCAGTCCGGCTCGCTGGCGATGGCAGCCTGCCACGAACGCGCATAGTAGGCGCCGTCCTCCCGCCCGACAGCGAATGCATTGGACCTTCCGGTCTTCCGATCGTCGTAGCCGGGCATCACGGTAGCCACGTAGATCTTGGGCACTCCCAACCTGGCCGCCGCGGCCCGGGTGCGCTGCGCGAACTTCTTCGCCGTGTACCCCAGGTCGGAAGGCGGGTTCCACGTGACGCTGTACAGATGGTGCCCGTCGAAGACCGACAGCGGCGTGACGTCGACGCCCTCCTCGATCCACAGGCTGCCCCGCCCTCTGTCGACCGCATCACGGATTGCCGCCCACGACGCGACGCCGAAACGCTGCTGGCGCCAGAAGAAGATGACCGGCTTGCCGTCCTGCTGAAGATAGGCCGGGTGCCTGGCGTGAGTCGCCAGCAAGGTCGCCAGCGCCGATTGCACATCGCCCGGCCCGCGGAAGAACGGGCCTGCCACCTCCACATCGACCGCGATCCGGAAGCCCCGCGCCGCGGCCTGGTCCAGCAGGAGCCGCAGGTTCGTCTCCGTCTGGTTGTTCTCGACCTGCGGGCCGTACCACGACACCACGAAAGCATCGATCCCAGCGGCCTTCGCCTGGTCGATGTGCCGGCCCATCACGGCCGGGTCCCGCGACACGTACAACTGCTGAGGCACATCCGGCACCCGGTTCGGCCCCCAGCTGTTCTCGTCGAACCACGTATAGTAGAACGCAAGCACCAGGCGTTCAGACGACTGCGCCGGCGCGGCAGAAGCCGATCCGTATCCGGCGGCCACGATCGCCACCGACCACATCGCGAAGAGCAGTATCCTCCTCAAACAACCTCCGGGAACCTGATTGAAGGCGATATCATACATCAAAAGGACGCGCGGGGCGAACCAAGGCAGGCGGTCCGCGCGGTGATTACGGAGGGCTCAGGCCGCCCTGGCCAGCAGCCCCTTGAGGTATTCGCCTTCCGGGAACGTCAGCAGCACCGGGTGATCCGGCGCCTGCGTCATGCGTGCGACGACCTGCATGGTCCTGCCCGCATCGACGCTGGCGCCGAAGACGATCTTCTGGAAGAGGTCCGAAGTAACCAGGCCCGAGCAGGAGAAGGTCGCCAGCAGCCCGCCGGGCGCCAGCAACTTCATGGCGATCAGATTGATGTCCTTGTAACCGCGGGTGGCGGGTTCCAGCTCCGCCTTGCTGCGCGCGAACTTGGGCGGATCGAGTATCACGAGGTCGAACTGCCGCCCTTCGTCTCGATAGCTCCTCAACACCTGGAACACATCGCCCACGATCGCCTCGGCCTGCACGTCGGGATCAAAGCCATTCAGGCGCAGCGCAACCTCGGACCCCACGAGTGCATCATGCGACGTGTCCACGTTCGTCACATGCACCGCGCCGGCCCTCAGCGCATGGACCGCGAAGGCGCCGGTGAAGCTGAAGGCGTTGAGCACTCGCCTGCCCGCCGCATGCCGCGCGACGATGCTCCGATTGAGGCGCTGATCGAGGTAGAAGCCGGTCTTCTGGCCGCCGAGCAGGTTCACGGGGAAGCGCAGGCCATCCTCGCTGATCTCCACCTCCTCAGGCGGCTGCTGGCCCACGACCTCCGCCGGGCCCGTCGTCATGCCCTCCTGCCGGCGGGCAACGGGGTCCGACCGATCGACGATGCCGGCCGGCGCCCACAGCTCGCGCATCAGCTCCGTCAGCACGCCGCGCTGCGCCTCCACGCCGAGAGTCAGATACTGGACGCTCAACCAGTCACCGTAGCGATCGACGATCAACCCGGGCAACAGGTCGCTCTCCGCGAAGACGAGCCGCCAGGCCGTCGCCCCCTGGCTCACGCCGATCGCATCGCGCATGGCCGCGGCCGCAACCAGCCTCCGCGCCCAGAAGGAACGGTCGATCTGCTCGTCCCGGTCCCACGTGAGTATCCGCACCACGATCTGCGAGCGGGGGTTGAAGTAGCCGCGCGCGAGCCACTCCCCGTGCGGGTCGACCACATCGACGATGTCGCCGGGCTGGGGAGAGCCCTCCGTGTCGATCACCGCGCCCGAGAAGATCCAGGGGTGATGCTGCCGCACCGGACGATCCTTGCCGGCGCCGATCTTGATGACACCGCTCATGGTCTGAACCTCACGCACCAGGCTGACTGTGTATCGGGACGGATGGCCGCCCGTTCGTCGATGCGCAGGCCGCACACCCAGGCGATTCCCTGGGCTCCGACCAGGATGGGCCATCCCCCGCGCGCCGCAAGGGGCGTCTTGCGGTTGATCATGGTCTCGTTGACGCGTGCCGAATGCCCGCCCAACCCATGAGGCTGGAACCGGTCACCCGGCTGTCGTGGCCGCAGCACGAGCTTTTCGCCCGTGACCTGGGCATCTAGGTAGGCCGTCCACGGGTCATCGTTTGCGGGAAAGCGATCCGTAATCTCCCCCGGGGCCCAGGCCGTGATCTCAACCTGCCACCCGCCCTCGAGCGCCGTGGTACCGGGTGCGGCCAGCTCGACGGCCGCGGCCACCTGGGGAACCGGGCCCGCCCAGCCCTGCCCCTCCGCGCTGATACGCAGCGTGTCGTAGTCGACCGTCAGGGCCAGCCCCCCCGCGATCGTGGCAGAGGCGCCCGTTTCGCCGCGGCGTGCCACCTGCACCGCATGCTCGACGTGCTCCCAGTTGATGTTGCGCAGGCTCGACCTCAGCCGCGTCACGGCCGCGCGCACGGTGGACCGCTGCAGCCCGAGGGGCAATTCACGCCAGTCATCCATGCGGAAGCAGACCTCTTCCGGGCGGGCCGGCGTCTCGACCCGGCGCATCGCCTCCTCGGTCGCCTGCGCCACGATCCCGAAGTCGCCGGCCATCACCTCCGCGGTGTGGGCGAGCACGTCGTCGATGCCGGGATTGTACGTGCGCAGGATGGGCAGCAACTCGCCGCGCAGGCGGTTCCGGTAGAACGTCGTGTCCTCGTTGCTGCGATCGAACCGGGGCTCCAGGTGCTCCTCCCGGCAGTACGCCTCGATGTCGGCCCGCCGCAGGTAGAGCAGCGGCCGCACCAGCTGGACGGTCGCGCCCGCAGGCGCTGGCCGATTCGACAGCCCCCGGAGGTCGGCCAGCGGCACCGACGGACGCATGCCGCGCAGGCCCGCAACACCGCTTCCGCGCAGGAAATGCATCAGCACCGTTTCCGCCTGGTCGTCCGCGTGATGGCCCACCGCGACGCACCGGGCGCCGCGCTCGATCGCGGTCCGCCAGAGGAACGAATAACGTGCCTGGCGCGCCGCCTCTTCCACCGACAGCCGTTGCTCCTGCGCCAACGCGGCAACGTCGACGCGCTCGCCCAAGAAGGGCAGCTGCCACGCGCGGGCGATCTCACGCACGAAATCCGCGTCTGCATCCGATTCGCTGCCGCGCAGGCCGTGATTCAGGTGTGCCACATGGAGGCGCAGGTCCAGCCCGGGCGCCAGCCGCGTGAGAACGTGCAGCAGGCACAGGGAATCCGGCCCGCCCGACACGCCGAGAACCACGCTGTCGCCGGGACGAAACAACGACCACCGGCGGACATCGGCAAGGACCTGTCGAAGAAGAGACGACATGGCCCGATCATAGCATGGTGGCATGCCTCGGCAAAACGGGCCGGCACGTCGTTGCCTCGGGCCCAACCAGCACGTCAAGGCCAATGGGGTGAGGGGGTGAAGGCATCCTGAGCGGAGTTCCGCCCACAGTGTGGGCGGAACGCAGTCGAAGGACGCCGGAGCGGGCTCGCGAAAGTCCGCCATCCTTCGACTCCGGCCCTTCGGGCCGCCGCTCAGGATGGCTGCTCTGGCGGCGACGTGGGAGCGGCTCGGGCCCGGCGCGTAACTGTTCAGCGTTACCCTTGACAGGCTGTGGCATGATTGCGTTATGACCTTG